>JAIFMW010000121.1 GCA_020048105.1 Deltaproteobacteria bacterium
CCCCCTGCGCCATGTGGGTGGGGGGCTCCGGAGGATGGACGGGCAGCCCAGCGCAGTACCTGTCCGATGCCGGTGGCCTCGGGGCAATTCGTCCCGGAATGAGCCTGCCATTCTTTGCGGCCACCCACAATGGATCAGCCTCGGGCAGCGATGGCAGCGCGGCGACCGTAGTGACCACCGGGCCGGGTTTCGCCTTGTGGAAAGAATGGGACACGCACGGTACCTCCGTTCACCAGACCGACCCCTCGGAATCCCCCAGCCACGGCCAGGCCGCCCGCTTCTATCGCACCGCCACCGGCGCACGCATTGCCGACTTTGGCCTGGGCCTCGTGAGTGCGGGTCGCGGCGGCTACATTGGCGGCGCCAATCCCTACGCCATGGAGATCGATGGCCAACTGGTGGTGAAGTTCTGCAGCTTTGAGATCACCAACGAAGAACTGGCGAACTGGAAGCGGTTGAACAAGACCAAGAGCGCGACCTTTAGCGATAGCAATGGCAGTGTTCGCGTGACGGCCATGCTCTATGTGGAGTTGGAGGATCCCAGTGAAGTGGACGTGGAAGTGGAGGGCTACGAACAATGGATTCCTGAGGGCAACTGGCAGGATCCAGCATCCCCCGGCAATCGATTGCGCATCAAGGCCCGCGTAAAAGCCACGGGCGGTGGCACAACCCCTACCAAGGCCCGGATTTCCTTCAAACTGGAATCATCCAAAGAGCGAGGTGTCTGCCTAAATTGGCCCATGCAGGGTGCGAGTCAGGATGAGGATCTGCAGTTCCGCAAAAAGGACAATCCCAATCTGGATCCGAGCATCAGCCCCACCGAGGCCAAGACTCGCGATTTGGTGGACCGCGCCGAGGCCGTGATCGCTTGCTTCGACTATGGCGCCCATGGAACGTTAAAAGTAACCGCGGTGGATAAAGACGGTAGGCCACTAAAGGTCACTTTCCATGGTCAGGAAAAGGCAGCCTTGGCCATTCCCAAGAGCGAAGAGGGCGGCCATATTGCGGATGCCTGGAAGGCCGCCAAAGGCGCGACTGGCCTCACGGACAACTGGGACGAGGCAGAAGTGCCCCTCCAGGATGCCAAAGGCGACGGCGTGCAACTCTACGGGAAATATCGAGGGTTCGTGGTATTGGAAGGTGGCGCTCGGAAATACCTGCGCCTGCCGCCTCGGGAAAAGGCCCACTTTGTAGCGGATCCAGCGGGTGTATTTGATTCCCAACGCTGGTTTGCAACTTCGGGAATCCGTGCCTACCGGCTGGATGAGGGCCTTTACTACGTCGGCAGCCGCTTCGTGGATTTCAACGGCCCCTGCACCAAATACGCCGTTCGATTAGAAATTGACGACAACCCCGCTGGCCCTGCCGAGCAATACGCCATGACCGATGAAGCTGGATCCCCGAAGGTCGCCAACACGGTAAAGGTCTTTCGAGGGCGAATGAACGCGATGCTCGGTCGGGTGATTACCAGGGTGCAAAAGGCAGTGTCTTCCCCGGAAAGCAAGGAGGGTGCGAAAGAGGCCGCCTTGCTCCAAAACAGGTGCGGCATCAACCTCCATGAAGCGGCAGCGGCCCTGAAACGAGTGGACCAGGGTCAACTGCTGGAACGGCTCATCCACCTGGCGGCCATCCATGAAATGGGCCACGCCTGCGGGATCATCGATGGTCATACCAAAGCGATCGTGACGGGTGGCCAGGTGGAATACGAAGAAACGGAGGAACAAGTTGGAGATGTGCTATGTCCCATGCAATACCTGAATCAGGTGGGGCGACGACGTTTCGTACTGCTCGGCCTGCTCGGTGGCAGCGGCGCCTTCTGCAAGGATGGTTTCAATTGCTTCCGGCAGCTTACGGTGAAGTAATTTCGTGTTCTGAAATTTCAAGTTCCACGCTTCATCTCCAATCAGGTGAACCTCCTAGCAACCACCCCAAAGGAGCTTCCATGATTCGTCCCTGGCTCGTCGTAACGCAGCTTTGACTCTTTGTGTTTCGCCCACCTTCGCTCAAGAGCCTGACGCCGAAGTCTGGGTGCACGTGAGCGCCAACATCAACGAACAGTATTATTTGGCAGTGGTAGAAAAGGGCACCCTGAAGCAGGACATCGAAGCCGATGGCGCCGCCCTGGGAGCGGGGCTCAAGGCCGAAGGCAAGATCGCCATCTAGGGCATCACCTTCGATACCGGCAAAGCCGAGATCAAGCCGGCCTCCGAACCCGCCCTCGTGGAAATCGCCAAGCTGCTCAAAGGCAAACCCGCCCTGAGACAACATGTGGTGGGCCACACCGATAGCGCCGCCGGGCTGGATCTGAACCTGAAACTCTCCAAGGGTCGAGCCGAGGCCGTGGTGCAAGCCCTCACAACGAAGCACGGGATCGCCGCGACCCGGCTCATTTCCCACGGCGTTGGCCCCGTGGCGCCCGTAACCTCCAATGACGTCGAGGCTGGACGGGCCAAGAACCGGCGCGTGGAGTTCGTAAAGCAGTTGTTTGCAAGGATCCCGGATCGCGTCACCATTCCTGCATGAGCGAAACCCGCACGGAACAGGATCTACTCGGCTCCCGCGAGCTGCCTAGGGCGGCCCGCTATGGGATTCATACCCAGCGCGCAATGGAGAATTTTCCACTCCTGGGACACCCTTGCCACCCCGAGTTACTTCGAGCCTTCGGTGCCGTCAAACTGGCGGCCCTGCGCACAAATGCGGCGCTGAATTTCTTTCCTGACAGCTCCAAGGTAGACGCCCTGGCCCGAGCCTGCCGGGAACTGATGGATGGCCATCTGCTGTCCGACCTTCCCGTGGATGCACTCCAGGGCGGTGCAGGCACCAGCACCAACATGTCGGTAAACGAAGTGCTGGCCAACCGTGCCCTCGAAGTGCTGGAGAAGCCCCATGGTGATTACGCCACGATCTCACCCAGCGATCACGCAAATCTTCACCAGAGCACCAATGACACCTACCCCACCGCCCTGCGCATCGCGGCGATTCATGGATTGAAGGAACTCGAACGTCAGGTTCTGGGACTTCAAGAGGCCTTTCAGGAAAAAGAACGAACCCTTGCCCACGTGGTCAAAGTCGGTCGCACCGAAATGCAGGACGCGGTGCTAACCACCCTGGGCCGCGAAATGGGCGCCTATGCGGAAGCCCTCAATCGGGATCGCTGGCGATTGGCGAAATGCGAAGAGCGCCTGCGAGTCGTGAACCTTGGTGGAACCGCTATCGGATCTGGTTTGGCCGCGCCACGGGAATACATTTTCCGGGTCGTGGATGAACTCCGGGATATCACCGGGCTGGGGCTGGCCCGGGCCGAAAACCTAGTGGAAGCAACACAAAACGCCGATGTCTTCGTGGAAGTCTCGGGCCTACTAAAGACCCTTGCCACCACCCTGATCAAGATCTGTGGTGATCTGCGCCTACTGAGCAGCGGGCCCGAAGCGGGCATGGGCGAACTAAAGCTTCCCCCACGGCAGGCGGGCTCCAGCATCATGCCCGGCAAGGTGAATCCCGTCATTCCCGAAGCCGTCACCCAGGCCGCAATCCTAGCCATGACTCACGATCACGCCATTGCCCTGGCTGTTTCCCAGGGCAGTCTGGAGCTGAACGCCTTTCTGCCGCTGGTTGCTCACTGCTTGCTGGAGAGTTTCGATTTACTGGCCCGGGCTTGCGCCATCCTCCGCAGTCATTGCGTGGAAGGACTGGAAGCCGATGAAGCGCGCTGCCGACGCCACGTTGAAAACGGCACCGCTGCCGCCACCGCCCTGCTGCCTCTGCTGGGTTATGACGCCGTGTGCAAGCTCCTCGAACGCGCGCAAACAACAGGCGTGAGCATCAAGCACCAAGGTGTCGCAGAAGGGCTTTTTACAGAAGTCGAGTTCCAGGAATTCATAACCCCCGAGGCCGTCAATCGGCTCGGCTCACGGATGAGGTAGGCCTCCCGAATCCGGCTCTTCCAAGACTTCTTTAACGGCCTGCAGCAGATCGGCGCGAGAGACGGGCTTGCGCAGGATGCGTTTGGCGCCCAAACGTTTGGCAGGGTTTAAAAGATCGATGCCGACTCCAGGCCCGCCACCAGAAATGGCAATCACCTTTAGATTTGGAAATCGCGCCTTCACTTCCATGATCAATTCGATCCCATCTTTTTCCGGCATAAAGATATCGGTGATGAGCACATCGAACGTTTGATGTTGAAGGCATTTTAATGCTCCAACACCATCACAAGCCGTTGCCACTTCATGGCCATTGACTTCCAGAATTTCGGTAAGCAGCGTGCGAATGGCGGCATTGTCATCGGTGACCAAGATTCTTGGCATCAGTTTCTCCCGGCTTGAGTTGCATCCAGTGTCTGGCGCAAGGCCTTGGCAAGACGTTGCAAGGGTAAGGGTTTCCGAAGCAAATCGGCAAAACCAAGTTGGTGGGCCTTGATCTCATCCAAATCCTCACTGTATCCCGTCATCAGCAGCACGGGAAAGCCCGGTTGAATCGCCCAAATACGTTCTGCCAATTCGCACCCTGTCAGAACTGGCATTGCGAAGTCCGTGATGACTGCGTCAAAAGCGTTGGGATCGAGTTGAAAGGCCGTCCAGGCCTCTTGGCTGTCCTGAAACACCGAAATTCGGTAGCCGAGCGTTTCCAGGGCATCGCCGAGCATCCTGCCGATGGGTGTCTCGTCGTCCACCACCATGACCCGCTCGGTACCGGGAGCCAGGACTTCTTCGCACGATTGGCCTTCGTTTTCAACCATCTCGATGGGAGGCAGAAAGACAGTAAAGGTGCTTCCCCGACCAACCTCGCTTTCGAGCGTGATACCACCGCCACACCCGGTGACGATCCCATGCACGATGGAAAGCCCAAGACCCGTTCCCTCACCAATTTTTTTGGTGGTGAAGAAGGGAAGAAAAATGTTTTTCTGGGTTTCAGCCCCCATCCCGCAACCTGTGTCCGAAATGCGCAGCCGAACATAGTCCCCTGAGGGAAGATCGCCCCCAATGGCCCGCAGCGGCTCCGGCGAACTGATCCGATCCAGGGAAACGCTTAAGGTTCCTCCCGAAATGCGCATGGCATGGTAGCCATTGGTGCAGAGATTCATCACAACCTGGTGAATTTGGGTGGGGTCCATAAGTACGAACCCACAGTTCTCTCCAATCTGGGCTTCGATGGGAATGGTCGCGGGAATGGCCGCCCTCATTAACTTCAGACACTCTTTAACGATTGGGTGCAACTCCAGGGGTTTCTTCGCCTGCTCCATCTGCCGACTAAAAACCAAGATCTGACTCACAAGCTCGGCGGCACGGCGGCCAGCACTATGGATTTCTTTCAAATAGCTGGCCAGTTTGGGTTGATCCTCACCCACGCGATCCTGAGCTAACTCGGAAAAACCCAGGATCGGCATCAGGAGATTGTTGAAATCGTGAGCAATACCTCCAGCCAGTACCCCAATGGCCTCCATCTTTTGGGAATGCCTCAACCGCGTTTCCAATTCGGCTTCCCGAGTCACATCCCGAGAAGTCACAACCACGTATTGCACCACCCCATCGTCACCCCTCACCGGGGAAAGGGTGGTGTCCGTTTGGCCCGCACTACCATCTGCGTGACGATGACTCATCCGACCACTGGTGGGTTGCCCATCGATCACCTCTTGCCATCGCTCGCGGTAGATGGCCCCGTCGCTTTCACCCAACGCCAGGTCCGTGATCATCTGTCCTTGAAGTTTTGCACGGGGAACGCCCAATAGCCGTTCTGTGGCAGGGTTGGCATAGAGAATTTTTCCACCGACATCCGCGACCCAAATCGAATCAGAAGCCTGCTCAATGGCCGTCGACAGACGTTTCACCTCCGCTTCAGCCTCCTTGATGGAAGTGATATCGCGAAAAATGCCCAAGGCACCCTTGAAATTTCCATGATCATCGACATGAGGAGTGACCGTTACCAGCACATGGCGACGCTCACCTTCTGGCCGAATGAAAAACATTTCGTAGGTGCTCTTGCTACCTGTCTTGCGTTTGAGCGTTTCGCTTTGAACCTTCTGAAAGCCCATGGGGTCTGTGTATGCGGAAAGGGAGCAACCCAGGAGTTCACTCCGGGAACGGCCAAGGATCTCCTCAGCGGCACGGTTCACGAAAAGGATTCGCTCGTCTTCGTCAACATAGCCAACCCCTTCACCCTGGTTCTCCACCAACAGGCGGTAGCGTTCTTCACTATGTTTCAGGGCAACTTCAGATTCCAGGCGCTGAGTAATATCCCGCATGGTCCCCAGCACGGCCCACTGGCCAGCAAAGGGAACTCGACTAAGGCTTAATTCCGCGAAAAGCACCGCGCCGTTTTTGTGAACGATTCGCGCGTTGTAGCGGGGTGATATATCTTCCCCACGCACCCGGCGAGCAGCATTTTCCTGAACCCGGGCGCGTTCTTCGGGATGAACGAGGTCCCAAAGATTCATGCCATAGAGTTCCTCCATCGAGTAGCCCACAATCCGGGTGGCACGACCGTTGATGAAAAGAAACCGATCGCCCCGAATAAGGAAAATGCCGTCGTGGCTGTGCTCCACCAAGGCCCGGTACATTTCCTCCCGTTCCTTGAGGGCGTCTTCGGCGATTTTACGTTCCTGTATATTGCGAATGACGCCATTGACTTGCGCCACCGAGCCATCAAAAAACACGGCCTCGCTGTATTCTTCGTACCATTCGTAATGGCCATCTTGATGCAGCAAGCGACACTCCAGGCGATCACGTGGAATCCCCTCAAGGGTCGATTTGAAACCTGCCGCGACTAGGGCGTGATCATCGGGATGAATGAACTGAAAGATTCTTTTTCCCACCCCAAAATCAGCCTCGTACCCTAGGCTCCGAGCGCTTTCGCTGACGAAAAGTAGCGTTCCATCCGGGGCATACGAAACGATGATGTCGCGGATATTGTCCACAATCCGGCGGTACACAGCCTCCTTTTCCCGCAAGGCCTGCTCGCCAATTTTTCGTTCTGTAATATCGAAGAAGATGCCTTCCACGCCCAGGATTTCTCCGGCCTCATCTCGGTAATAGTGGCTGCTTGTGGAAATGATGACGGGCGTACCGTCCTTCTTACGAAGTGTCTCTTCGAAGTTGGTGACAAATCCGTTTTCCGAAAGTGCCTGCATGAATTTGGTGTGATCCGAGGGCACAAGGTACATGGAATCTGGAATCGATCTCCCCAACAGATCATCTACGGAATCGTACCCAAGGGTTTTCGCCCCAGATGGGC
>JAIFMW010000152.1 GCA_020048105.1 Deltaproteobacteria bacterium
GGTGGCGAAATGGACGGCCATCTCGCCAACTTCGCGGGCTTCGAAGGCATCGAGATCAGAGACGACTCCGAGGAAGGAACGCTGGAGGTACCCGAAGGTATCGCAGCGGATGCGGCGGATCTTCAGGCGCTCACTGATCATGTCCGAGAGGGCGTCACCCAGGGTGCCGCGGCCAGATAGCTGCACGTTGCCGAAGGCATCACGCTCGGCGGTGTGATTCTGCAATTGGAGGAGAATCGGCTGGCCATCTTCGGAAACAACGCCTTCCGAAAGGGCGACCACGCAACGGCCCAACTTGCTATAAACCCGATCCACGTCGCCGAGAAAGCGTTCGATGTTGAAGGTCCGCTCGGGCACGTAAATGAGATGTGGCCCATCGTGATCGAAGCGGCGCGCAAACATGGAAGACGCCGTGAGCCACCCAGCGTGGCGACCCATCACCACACCGATGAACACGCCAGGAATGGCGAAATTATCCAGATCCAGGCAGGCGAAGGCGGAGGTCACAAAGCGTGCGGCAGAGCCAAAACCTGGGCAATGATCCGTTGCCACCAGATCGTTATCGATGGTCTTGGGGACATGGATGACGCGGAGTTCGTAGCCCACACTGCGGGCATAGGAATCCATGATGTGGCAGGTCTCCGCGGAGTCGTTGCCACCGATATAAAAGAAATAGCGGACGTTGTGCTTGCGAAACACTTCCACCATGCGGGCGCAGTATTCCTGATTCGGCTTGTCGCGGGTGGAGCCCAAGGCCGAGGATGGCGTTGCTGCCACCATTTCGAGATTACGGGTGGTGGCTTGGGAGAGATCGAGAAAGTCTTCGTTCAGAATTCCGCTCACACCAAACCGGGCCCCATACACATGGGTGATGAAAGGGCATTTCCGAGCCTCGATCACGACACCCACAAGACTTTGGTTGATCACGGATGTGGGGCCGCCACCCTGAGCAACGACGGCTTTCCCCTCGAGTCTTTCCATGGAACCCTCTTTCTCTAGGCCTTAGGGCCGCGCGTGCGAATGCCCCATGTTAACAATGGCGATACCCTTTCCTTGAACTCCTTTTGCATGACGGAGGTTGAACGTGCCGAACGGTGGCCTTTCCTTTCTTCTTGGTTCGCTGCTCCTGGGGAGCAGCTTGGCTGCTCAGGAAGTGAGCTCCAAACAGGTGGACCGAGAGCTTCAGTCCTTAAAGTGGGAACTCGAAGGTCTGCGCAAGGCTACGGATGACGTTTTATGGTTTCAGCGCCTGGCTGACCTAGCGGAAGTGGACAAGGTTACCTACGTCGGGCCTCCCAATCCAAAGCGGACGGAAATCTACGGCATTGCCAACAACCGGGTGCCCATGAAGGTCTACCAGTATGTTTTCGTGCCTCGTAAGTTGGATAAGACCAAGAGACATCCACTGCTAGTGCTGCCCCATGGCGGCACGCATGCGGATTTCACGACTTATCACGTGCATATTGTTCGCGAAATGATGGCTCAAGGCTATATCGTGGTGGCGCCGGAATATCGCGGATCCACTGGCTATGGCAAGGAATTCTACGAGGCGGCGGACTATGGGGGCCTGGAGATCGATGATGTGGTGGCTGGGCGGGATTGGGCCGTAGAGAACCTACCGTTTGTGGATGGAAATCGCACGGCGATTGTGGGTTGGAGCCACGGTGGATTGATCGCAATGATGGCGGCCTTCGATCACCCGGAAAAATTCAAGGCGATTTACGCTGGTGTACCCGTCTCTGACCTTTTGGCCCGGTTAGGTTACGCAGGCGATGAATACAAGGACGAAAAAGTGATTCGGGAGCTGTTTGGAAAAACGCCCACGGAAGATGTGGATCGCTTCCGGCGGCGCAGCCCTGTGTGGAATGTCCAGAGGCTGAAGACACCGCTGCTGATTCATACCTCCACCAACGATCAGGATGTGAACTCCGTGGAAGTGGAGCAGCTCATCAATGCGTTGAAAGCTGCTGGGAAGACCTTTGACCACAAGATCTACAAGGATGCACCTGGCGGTCACAGCTTCAACCGTATCGACACCGCCTTGGCCAAGCAGTCTCGTCAGGAAATTTACGATTTCCTGAGTAAGCACCTCAAGTAAAAAAAACGGCCCCGAGGGGCCGTTTCCTTAGGCGTGCTTTTGTTTTAGGTTGTCGTGCCTGGGGAACCACTTCTCCAGATAGACCACCACGGGACTCGCGATGTAAATCGAACTGTAGGTGCCGGTGATGACACCGATGACCAGTGGGAAACTAAGATCCCGCAGGGCAGGGCCGCCCCAACCAAAGAGGCACACGGCTACAAAGAGCACTGACAGCGACGTAAGAATCGTGCGGCTCAGGGTCTGGTTGATGGAATCGTTGACCAACTGCGTGATGCTGGAGCGGCGGTATTCCGGCTTGTGGCTATTCTCCCGGATTCGGTCGAAGACCACGATGGTGTCGGCCATGGAATACCCGATGAGGATCAGGAAGCTTGCGACCACCGGGACGGAGTATTCGAATCCGAACAACGTGAAGATGCCCACGGCCATCAGAATATCGTGCACCAGGGCTACGATGCCCCCGATAGCGAAGCTGAGGGTGAAGCGAAACATCACGTAGACCAGGATCGCGATGAGCGCATAACCTACGGCGGTCAGGGTTTTTTGGGTCCATTCGCCGGAAATCGAGGGCGAGAAACTTTCGTTCTTCAGGATTGAAAGGTTCCCAAGGCGGTAGGTGGACTTGATCTGGTTTGCCAGCACCTGAGGCAGATCCTTGGGCAACTGATCGAAGCTGGTCATGGGTGCGAATTGCTCGCGGGTGACGGAGACTTTTTTCACAATTGGGTCGTACGCGATTCGCAGGGCAGTCTCATCGCCCGTCACCTGAAGGGGGTTGGTCTTTACCCAGTTATCTGCCAAGGCACCCACGGGTTCCGTATTAAGGTCGGGTCGCTGATCGTTGGCCGCGGTGGCATCCAAGCCGCGAAGAATATCGCGAATCTTGTTGAGCTGAGCAGTGGAGTCTTTGGAATCTTGGCCCTTTTTTGCCTTGATCTTGATGGAGTATTCCTTGAAGCCAGCCTTTTTGCTGGTGTAGGCCACTACCCCGGCATCGGAGAGGCCACCCCGAACTAGGGCCGCGCGAACTGCATCCTGCTGGACATCGCCGTTGAAGCGGACCTGCATATCGATGCCACCCGTGAACTGCATGCCCAGCTTAATGTTGCTGTTGGCGCCTTTCCAAGGCTGGGCCGCCAAGATACAAAGCACGATAATGCCCCAGGAAACCGACAAGGCCACGGCCTTGTATTTCATGAAGTCAATGTGAGGAAGATTTTCAAAAATTTTCATGGGCTCGACCTGTCAGACGGAAAGGGTCTTGGTTCCGGGATGGCGCTCCAGGATCCAGTCGTAGATGAAGCGGCTGATGTAGATGCTCGTGAAGAGCGAGGCTACGACGCCGACCGTCAGAGTCACGGCGAAACCCTTGACGGGTCCCGTGCCGAAAATGAAGAGCAGCATGGCTGCAAAGAGCTGAGTTACGTGGCTGTCCACGATGGTCCAAAACACCTTGTCGAAGCCAGCTTGAATAGCGCTGGGAACACTCTTGCCAGCCTTGAGCTCTTCGCGGATGCGCTCGAAGATAAGGATATTGGCGTCCACGGCCATGCCAAGAGTAAGGGCGAAGCCCGCAATGCCCGGTAGGGTGATCACGGCGTTGAAGGATCCCATCAAGCCAAGCATTACGATGAGGTTCACGGTGAGGGCTGCCACGGCATTCAGGCCGGACCAGCGGTAGTAGAACACCATGAAGACGATGATCACGCCAAAGCCCAGGAGTGCGGCAAACACACCCGATTTGATGGAGTCCGCGCCCAGGCTAGGCCCCATTGATTTCTCCTCCAAGAATTTCATGGAGGCCCGCATAGCACCGCTCTTGAGTTTTAGGGCGAAATCATCCGCGTCTTCTTTGCTGAAACTGCCACTTACGCGGACACTGCCACCAGGAATCTTCTCTTTGCAGGAAAGATTGCTGACCACCTTGCGATCCAGCACGATGGAAATGAGGCGACCTTCTTCAGAAGCAATACCGGTAAGGGTGGCGAAGTCATCGGCACCCTTGCGATTCAGGGTGAAGTTGATCTCGCTGGCATCAGTGGTTTGATTGACGGCACGGTGCGCATCGGTGATATCACCGCCGTCAACGTAGACCTTGGTTTCCACGAGATGCCAGCCTTTGACCTTCTCTTCGGCCTTTTGCTTGACGGCCACATCCTTTCCCGCGCGGCGCAGGTCGCGTTCACTTTCCATTTCAGGCAGAAGTTCCGTGTTGGGGGGAACCTGGCCATTAAAGAAAGCTAGTGCGGCTTCGCGGGTGGGGAAGCCCTTGTAGCCGCTGGAATCCAATTTTGATTTCAGTCGCTGTTCCAGGCGCCCAGGCGTGGAAAGCAGGTTCTTGATTCGCTCGCGTTCAGCCTCGGAAACACCAGGTAGCTCTACCACGATGCGGCTACCGTCGGCACCGCTCTGGGTGATCTCGGGCTCAGCCACGCCGAACTGGTTGACGCGTTTCTCAATGATCATGAGCGCGCGCTTTCCAGCATCTTCTTTGAGCAACTGCTGGTAACTCGCGCTGGGAACTATGCGGGCGCCCTGGGCATCGTAGGTGGCATTGTAGTTGCCAAAGAACCCGAGGGCCTTTTCCAGGATGGGTTTTTGCTCAGCCGAAACGCCTTCGATGCGAAGCGATAGGCCATCGACGCGAACCGAAGCGGATCCAAGCCCTTTTTCCTTTAGGCGATCCTGGAGGCGATCAGCCGTATCGCGCAGATCGGCTTCCACGGCTTCATGACTCTGGACTTCCAGTTCGAAGTGGACGCCGCCCTGGAGATCAAGGCCAAGTCGGATTTTTGAGGTTGGAATGAAAAAGAATGCGCAGATGCCGCAAATTAAAAGCGTTGCGGCAAGGCGCCAAAAACTCCGCTTGGTCACGATTGCTCCAGTGAGTTAGGCGCGGAATTGACGTTCCGCGCCGTTCCTAAAATGCGGTGGATCAGTTCTGCTCGGGAGCGGGTTCACCGGCCAGGGCGGCCACAGCCTGGCGACGAGCTTTGACGACGGTGTTGCCCAGCTTCAAGTAAATGACCTTGTCTTCGACCCGATCGATGGTGGCGTAGAGGCCCGAACCCAGCAGCACTTCGTCACCGGCCTTGAGCTTGGAGAGGCGCTCTTCCATGGCCTTGCGGGCCTTGTTCTGGGGGCGGATCAGAAGGAAATAGAACAGGGCGCCCATACCGCCGATGAGCAGGAGCTGCATCATCATTGGGTTTCCTCCGGCGGCTTGTTGAAGTATTGCTAGTTGCATTTAAGGCTCCTCGGTTTGCCAGTTAGTCCGCGTGCGGCTTGCAAAGTCTGGAAAGCGATCTTCCAGTAAGGCCTGCCGCGCGGCGCGGGTGAGCCCCACAGTGTAGCTTAGGTTGTGGATGCTGTTGAGCGTTGATGCGAGAAGTTCCCCCACCCTGAACAGATGATGCAGATAGGCGCGGGTAAAGGTCTTGCAGGTATAGCAGCTGCAGTCAGGATCTACCGGCTCGTGGCTTTCTCTGTGTCGGGCGTTTTTGATGTTCACTCGGCCCCTGGAAGTGAGCAGGCGCCCGTGGCGGGCCTCGCGGGTAGGAAGCACGCAATCGAACAGATCTACTCCCTGCTCGATGCCAAAGAGCAGATCTTCGGGAGTACCGACTCCCATTAAATAACGTGGGCGATCCTTGGGAAGGCACTGCACAAATTCAGCCAGGGTGGCATTCATTTCTTCCTTGGCTTCGCCGACACTCAAGCCTCCCACGGCAAACCCCTGGAAGGGGGTTTTGGCATCCAGTTCAAGGATTTCTGCCAGGTGGCTCTGGCGAAGGTCCAGATGGGTTCCACCTTGATTGATGGCAAAAAGCCCCTGATGGTCAGCCAGGGGGTAATCGCGGCAACGCTTGAGCCAGCGGGTGGTGCGGGCCATGGAGAGTTCCAGTTTGTCTCGGTCCATGCGCCCAGCTGGGCACTCATCCAGGGCCATCACAATATCGGATCCGAGGTTGCGCTGAATCTCCATGCTCCGCTCGGGGCTCAAGAAGTGGCGGGAACCATCGTGATGGCTTTGAAAGGCCACACCTTCCTCAGTGATTCGACGAAGAGATGACAATGAAAAGATCTGAAATCCACCAGAGTCCGTGAGGATGGGACCATTCCAGGCCATGAATTTGTGCAACCCGCCAAACCGCGCGATCAATTCATCGCCGGGGCGTAAGCCGAGATGATAAGTGTTGCCAAGGATCACCTGGGGAGCGATTTCCTTTAGTTGTAAAGGGCTGACTCCTTTTACGGTTCCCTGGGTTCCAACGGGCATGAATGCTGGCGTCAAAACCACGCCATGGTGAGTCGCAAATTGCCCTGCCCGGGCATGCCCACTGAGCGCGCTGGGATGTTTGTCGAAGGTATAGTCGAAGAGTTGTGACATAAGCGTGACGAATCCGTTTTTTTGGTGACAGTGTCACGAGAGTGTGAAGGCTTCGTGGTGCTACTGTCACGTAAATGGAAAAATTCTGGAAATGGCCGCCAAATGTGGATCCGCAAGGGATTCAGACCTTGACGAGGTGCGCCTCAGTTGTCATCTTAGCCGCTGGGCCTGTCCCAGTTCTTGCCTAGTCTGTTCTCGAGCCGAATTACGCGTTCTGCGGGTTCGGCTCCAATTTTTTCCCCACATTCAGTTTTTTACGGGAGTCGCATGAACAAAGACCCCAACCACAACCCGTCCCCCAAGGGGGGGATTCCCGCGAGCCTGGAGGATCAGGTCTATCGGTCATCGCTGTCGGAGGGGAATTCATCCCTTGCCCGCACGAGTCCGCTGGTCACGATTCCGGTGACCCTCGCCAGCTACGCCCTATTTGGCGGCATGGCCTGGTTCATGGCGACCCAGACCCAGATCGGCAAGCAGGCCGTGAAGGCCACTATCGGCATCGATCTTGAGCAGGAGGCGGAAGAAGCACTGCCACCTCCCCCGCCACCACCACCCCCAGCGCCTGCCGCAAGGCCTGTTGCGCCGAAGGTCGAGATGAAGGATACGCCTCCTCCTCCTCCCATCAACCCCAATCAGGACGTTGTGCCTGAAATCGCTCCTCGTGAGTTGCCTACCCGCGATCTTTCCATGGCCTATGCAGGCCAGGGTGGTACGCCGGGTGC
>JAIFMW010000093.1 GCA_020048105.1 Deltaproteobacteria bacterium
CGTTGTGGACGGCGCCATTGGCGCCCTCGGTCTTCGTCCAGCACATGGGGGGAATGTAGGCAGCCTCGTTCACCATGTTCTTGGAGCGCAGGTCCATCTCCACACCTACGGCACCGCTCAGGGGTGCCGTAGGCTTGTTGCCGCCGCACCCAATCAGTCCCGCCAGCAGAATCCCAAGGACTGCGATCGCTCCCAGCCTGATGCCACTCATGTCATGCCTCCTTCGTATCGCCCCAACCCGAGGGGGGACACGCACTGGGCCTGTCCCCCCCCGTTCGTCTCTCAGGTTTGTGTCGCCTACTTCATGGCCGGGAAGGGGCCGATGTAGCCGGTGTAGGCACGCTTGGCTTCCGCCGCCGGCAGCTTGCCCTGGTCGGATTCACCATAGGGGTGCTGAATGACGCTCATCAGGTAGGCCCAGCCGTTGATGTTGGGATAGAAATAGGGTGAGGTGGTTTCCGACCCGAAGGGCGTGGTCTGGATACGGGTCAGAGCCTTGGTCTCCACGTTGTAGGCCCAGATCATATCGTTCTGGTGGTTGCCAGTATCCTCGCCGATGATCAGGGTCTTGTAGCCGGGCATGAAGGTGACGTTGTCCGGTTCGGAAATACCGTTCACATCGCACTTGTTGGCGGCGAAGGGGCTGTCCGCTGGGTAGGTCTTGGGAATCCCGGAAATGACCCCTTCCATCTTGGTCGCCACGTAGTTGGCATCCAGCTTCAGCCCGTAGACCGTGCCGCCCTTGTTCTCCGGCAGGCGGATGTGGTTGGGGCCACCGGCATCAAAGGTTGCGTCGTTGTCCTTCATCCCCTTAGCAATGACCGACATAGCCACATAGAGCACCTTGTTGTCGGGGTCGAGGGTAATCCCTTCCATCTTGTTGAACTCGGTGGTGCCGCCCTTCATGGCCGCGTACCGGCGCGTCTCCAGGCGTGAGGCCGCCTTCTCCATGCCGGGCCTGACCTTGAGATACTCCAGGCCGGTGGTTGTGTTGATGGCGGTGAAACCAGCAGGAACATTACCGCTGCCATCGAGGGTCGCCGTCTCGAAAATATCTGAGAACTTGATCTTCTGGTCGATGTAGGCCTTGATCTCGGCATCGGTGGCCTTGCCCAGGCTGATCCAGGACAGGTTGGCGGTGCCTCCATTGGTGGTTCCCGTCTGCTCCCACTTGGCCACGAAGAGTTCGCCAGAAGTAAGGTTTTCCGCCGTATCGGCCTCGTACCGGAAGAGGGCCACATTGGCGCCGTCATCGGAGATGTAGGCCGTTTTCTTGTTCGGCATCACGTACGCCAACTCGTGGGCAAAGCGCCCCATGGAGTAGTGCTTTGCGGGAACCACATCGGTGAAGTTGTTGACCTTGACTTCGATCTGCCAGCCGTAGTTGTAGGCGTTCAATCCACCATTGCTGAAGTAGTTCACAGCGGTGCTGTTGGGATCGAGCCCATAGTAGAGGGCCTGGGAATTGCCGTAGCCGTCCTTCTCCAGGTAGCCGCTGGCCTTCACCTGGCGCGCATCCGGCTCGTATTCCTCGGAGCCAAGGTGGGAGCCCCAGGGGGTCACGCTGCCTGCACAGTGGACCCACCCCCCAGCGAGCCCGCTGAAGTCGATGTTGCGGGTGTTCACCGGCGTCAGCTTGCCCGTGGCCTGATTCTGGTTGAGTTCAGTGATGTACATGGCCCCTGGCGAGAGCTCGAAGTGGGACACCATGTAGAGCTTGCCATCCATCTTGCCGATGATCAGGGAGGCAAAGTCGTTGTCGTTGGAGATGTAGTCGGCATTGTCCGCGCCCTTCAGCGGATTGCCATCCTTGTCAAAGATTTTGCCAAAGGTGCCGCTGCCCACCACATCACCGCTGCGCATGATGGTGTTGAAACCGATGGCGTAGTCCTTGAAGTCGATGGTGACCTTGCTGGAAGCGAGGATGGACTGCTTCTCCCCATCGGTTTCCGGGGCCTTGACGCCCGCAAACTCGATGAACTTGGTTCCGGGAACGGGTCCACTATCGGACCCCCCACAGGCGACAAGCGAAAGCAGAACAGCCGTGGAAAGGGCGGTACGGACGGGGCGCATGGTTTCCTCCTGGGTGGGCGATCTGCGGCAAGTCTGCACAGCGGAAATTGCGTGGAGGCATCATCTAGGTGAAGATTCCGCAAACTCGAAGGACGGAATGTCGCAATCGGGCTAACTGGGATCATGGCGAAGGTCGGATGGGCTCTTCCCGCAACGTCTCCGTAATGGCACGCGCTCGTCACGCTCAAAATTTACTCTTGGGGCAGGCCAGACCCCGTGAATAAACGGTGGGAGGACACAACATGACCCCAGCCTTGTTTGCATCATCATTCATCCTTAGTCCCCTTCCAGATGAGTGGGCCCTTCGGCCTCGACGGCCTGAGGATGTTCCGGCGGTCATTGAACTCATGAAACGGGTTTACGTACAACCTCATGGACCCGAGGCTGTTTGGCCAGCCGAAACGTTGATGCAGCATTTTGAGTATTTTCCAGAAGGTCAACTCTGCATCATCAATGGCCAAGGGCGGTTGGTTGCTGATTCAACATCGATGATGGTCTCGCAGCAAACGGCAATGATGCCGCACCGATGGACTGACATTACGGGGCAGGGAAGTCTAGCCCCTCACGACCCCAGGGGGGATGTGCTCTATGGAGTAGATCTCGCGGTGGACCCTGACTTTCAGGGAATGGGCCTAGCTCGGCATCTATACGCCGCGCGGCATGCATTGGCTTTGCGCATGGGGTGTCAGTACTTCGTGGCAGGTGCGAGGATTCCGGGGTACCACCTCGTTGCCGATGTTGTATCACCAGTGGTGTACGCGGATCTGGTGAGCCGAGAAGTTATCTATGACCCAACCCTTTCCATGCAGCTGCGCATAGGCTTCCGTATGGTTGGAGTGTTTCACAATTACATTTTGGATCCAGAGAGCCTGGATCATGCCGTTCACTTGGTGATGGACCTCTGATGCGGTTTTCAGCTCCGAAACCAGTTCTCTCAAGACCCGTTCGGGTTTGCGCAGTGCAGTATTCGCTTCGAAAAATTTCTACGTTTCAGGATTTTGCGGACCATGTGGAATCTTACATAGATGTGGGTGATGACTACGACGCGGATCTCATCGTTTTTCCAGAGCTTCTTGGGGTGCAACTCCTGGGGCTCAATAGCGAGGACGAAGAGCCAGCAGCTGCAATGCGTCGCTTGGCTTCTGAGATGGTCGAGGCGTTTGATGATCTCTTCGATCGGTTGGCTACTGAATATGGGCGCATCATTGTTGCGGGAACCATGCCTCGGTTGGAGAGTAAATGTCTTTTGAACGTGGCGTCTGTCTATTTCCCCAATGCCGAGCCTTTGCATCAGGCAAAGCTTCACTTAACCCCTGCCGAGAGAAATATCTGGCAGTTCTCTCCTGGTCGGGACCTCCTCGTGGTTGATACGGATTTTGGAAAATTCGCCATTGCAATTTGCTACGATGCGCAATTTCCAGAGCTCTCGAAAATTCTCTGCAATCACCATGGCGTTGAATTGATCGTGGTGCCCTACATGACGGATGATCGACGAGGCAGCTGTCGCGTGACCACCTGCGCTCGGGCTCGGGCCATCGAGAACCAAATCTTCACAGTTACGGCCGGCATGGTGGGCAGTCTTCCGCGGGTTACCTATTTCACAAGCCAATTCGCTCAGAGCGGCATCTACACACCTGCCGATTTTGCATTCCCGATGGATGGCATTGCCACAGAAGCCGCCGCGAATGTGGAACAGGTCATTGTCGCGGACCTGGACTTAGCTCTGCTGGATCGGGTTCGCAATAACGGCAGCGTCTTGACTTTCCTGGATAGCCAGAGCGATACACTTCACACCCGGTTTGACGGCAGGGTTCACACCGAAGCTCGGCGCTGTTAGAGATCTCCTTCAGCCTTACTTCAACATCCTGGGCCGACCCTCGGCGTCCGCAATCGCACGGCCGAGGTTCAGGATGAATTGGGCCTGTTGGACCATCCCTCGCAGATCCCAGGTCGAGTCGTAGGTGTCGACCACCTGATGGTATTTGTTCAGGTAGGTCCTGGCTTTGGCGCGGCTGGCCTCGGGGTGATCTAGGTAGTCGCGGTTGCCATCCAGTGAAAATCCGGGGCTTAGGGCCGGAATTCCAACGGCGGCAAAGGGGTAGTGATCCGAGCGGAAATAGAGACCGGCGGGATCGGCCTGGTCTTCCATGGGGGCCAGATTCAAGGGCTTGCCAACTTCCCGCGCCAATTCCAAAAGGGTGCTGCGTTCGCCGCCTAGAAATTCAATATCCCGAGTCGGGCCCACCCAGTTCAGGCTTTCGAAATTCAGGGCCGCCACGGTTTTCGCCAGGGGCCACAAAGGATTGGCAACGTAGGCTTCCGCGCCAAGGAGCCCCTGCTCCTCGCCGCAGGTGAGCACGAAAATCTGACTGCGCCGCGCGGGGTTGGACACAGCGGCCTTGGCCACAGCCAACAACGAGGCAATGGCGCTGCCGTTATCAATGGCGCCGCAGTAGATATTGCCGTTCTGGATGCCCAGGTGGTCCCAATGGGCGCTGTAGATCACGGCCTCGTCCTTGAGTTTGGGATCGGCGCCCGGTAGCAATCCCGCCACGTTGTATTGGGGAAAGTTTCGCAGGGAACAGACGAGGCGTCCCTTGGCTTTCAGGGTCAGTGGAACGGGGTGAAAGTCCTTGCGTTCGGCGGCCTTGCGCAGGGCGTCTAGATCCTGACCCGAGGCCTTCAGTAAGGCTCGGGCACTGTCTTGGTGAAGCCAGCCCACCAGGGGCGCGCCGCCGCGGTTCGCCAGGGCGAAGCGTTCGCCTTCGAAGCCATTGCGGGCCACGGACCAATCGTAGGCGGCACCTTCTGTGTCGTGAATGACTAGCACACCGGCGGCGCCGCGCTTGGCGGCTTCCTCGAATTTCGTCCGCCAGCGCCCATGAATGGTCATGTTGGGACCATCGAACCGCTTAGGTTCAGCCGTGGTTGCGGCCGGTTCGTTGACAAGCATCAGCAGGAATTTGCCTTTGCAATCGATGCCCTTATAGTCATCCCAGCCTTCACTGGGGGCGTCGATACCGAAGCCCATGAAGATGACGGGTGCGTCGATGGTGGCCAAGGCCTTGCCATCGCCAGAACTGTAGACCACATCCTTCCAGAAGGCGGTGGCAATGGGGCCTTTGGGGCCGACAAATCCGAGGGTGCTCTTGGCTTGAATCAATTTAGCGCCCTGTACGTCGACGCGCTGAAGGTAGCTGTCGCCGACCATTGGTTTCAGGCCCAAGGCGCCGAGCTGTGCCGCAAGGTATTTCACGGCCAGATCACCGCCACGCTGCCCCGTGCCGCGCCCCTCCAGCAGTGGATCCGCCAGGAAGGCCATATGCGCCCGAATCGGCATCTCTTCAACTACTGGAGGAGCAGTAAATCCAGCAGTCAGGGAAGCAAGACAAAGGGCCAACGCACGCATGGAGGCTCCAAGAGGTGGAACGATCATCGTAACGCGAAAGTGAATGACCAAACGGCATTGCAGCGGTTCAAAAAAAATTGACCTGCATAAGAAGGATGCAATGCTGTTTCCACCCTAGTTTCGACCTTCAAACAGCTCTAGATTCCACATCCGCGAGAGGACTGCCATGGACTTCGAACTGAGCCAAGACCACAAGGTGTTGCGCGATAGCATCCGAGATTTCGTTGCAGAGGAAATCCGTCCTCTCGCCATGCAGATCGACGAAGAGCACGCCATTCCCGGTGACCTTGTTGAAAAAATCGCGGCGATGGGCTTCTTTGGTAGTTATCTGCCGGAGGAATACGGCGGTGCGGGCCTCGATGCGCTTTCCTACGCGCTGCTGGTGGAGGAAGTTTCCAAGGCCTGCGGTTCTACGGGAGTGCTCATCTCTGCCCACACCTCTCTGGCCTGTGACCCCATTTATCGCTTTGGGACCGAAGAACAAAAACAGCGCTGGCTGCCCGACCTCGCCCAGGGCCGAGTCATCGGCTGCTTCCTGCTGACGGAGCCCAATGCGGGTAGCGACGCTGGAGCCATCGCCACCACCTACACCCGCGAAGGCGATGACTTCGTGCTGAGTGGCAACAAGATCTTTGTGACCAACGGTGGTTACCTGGGCACGGGTATCGTGTTTGCCTCTTCGGATCGCAGCCTGAAGCACAAGGGCATTTCGGCATTCATCGTGGATTTGAAAACCGCCGGGGTGGAATTGCTGAAGAATGAAAAAAAGCTTGGTATCCGAGGCAGCTACACCTCGGCTTTCGCCTTGGATCAGGTTCGCATTCCGGTTGCAAACCTGTTGGGCAAGGAAGGGCAGGGCTTCAAGATCGCCATGGAAACCCTGAACGGTGGCCGCATCGGCATCGCCTCCCAGGCCCTGGGGATCGCCGAAGGCGCCTTCGACCTATCCGTAAAATACGCCAAGGAACGCAAACAATTCGGCGCGCCCATCGCTGACCTCCAAGCCATTCAATTCAAGATCGCGGATATGTACGCCCGCATCGAGGCCGCCAAGCTGATCACCTACAAGGCTGCTTGCATGAAGGACAAGGGCCAGTCCTACACCTTGGAATCGGCTCTATGCAAGATGATGGCTTCCGAAGCCGCCACCTTTGTCACCAAGGAGGCCATTCAGGTTCATGGCGGTTATGGCTACATCAACGAATACGAAGTGGAACGAATGTTCCGCGATGCCAAGATCACCGAAATCTACGAAGGCACCAATGAGGTGCAGCGTGTGGTGATCTCGAAGCTATTGTTCGCCTAAATGGAAGCCACCCGCGAGATCTACTGGAACGTTGGGCACGGCGTTGTTTGGCCGATGTACGTCCTGGCTTTTTTGGCCATGGGCCTTTGCCTTTGGGGGTTCTGGCGCCGGATTCCGATCTATCGAATTGGGCGGCCACTGGATCGCTTCAACCTGAAATCGTTACGCCTTCGCCGCATGGTGGCCGGGGTTCTTTCCCAGGCCAAGGTTCTGCGCGGATCGCTGGCGGGCGGCTTTCACGCCCTGTTTTTCTGGGGCTTCCTGCTGCTCTTCATTGGCACCCTGCTGGTGATGGCCCAGGCGGATTTCACTCAGCCCGTGCTGGGAATTGTTTTCCTGAAAGGCACCTTCTACAAATTCTTTTCGCTAGTGCTCGATCTGGCAGGCCTCGCCGCCCTTTTAATGCTCGGCGGACT
>JAIFMW010000088.1 GCA_020048105.1 Deltaproteobacteria bacterium
GTTTCGGATTCAAATTCGGCATTCCCACGGATGCCGACATGGTTTTGGACGCGCGATTTTTGCCCAATCCGCATTACATCGCAGAGCTCAAAGCCTTGAACGGCAAGGACCAGCCGGTGCGGGAATACTTGATGAAATCAGACCTTTTTGGTTCCTTCATGGCCATGACCGAAAACTGGATTCACTGGGTTTGGCCCCACATTACGCAGGAAGGTCGCGCCTATTTCACTCTTGCCATTGGCTGCACGGGTGGTCAGCATCGCAGCGTGGCACTCGTTGAACAGCTCGCAGTCAAATTGCGCCGGGATATACCGAAGCTAATCGTTCAACATCGGGAACTCGGAAAGGTTCAATAACCATGGACCTGCAACGCTTTCTTGAATTGGCCGCAACCCAAGGTTGGCGGGGCATTGCCCTTTGGGGCGTCTTGCTGGCTCAAGCGCTGCTCTGGGTCGGTTTGGTGCGTCTTCACTTAGCCCTGCATCGAGAAGGAGCCCCTTGGGAAGAATGCATCGGGAAAATTCGCAGCGCCTTCCTCCGCAAACTTAACGGGCAAGAAGAGATCAGTGAACTCAAGGTGCACCGGTATGCGCCGCTGGTGGATAGATTGCTGGCTTTACATTTTGCCGAAGAAAAATCGGATCGTTTTGATCGCTGGCTCTTGCTTCGCTGGAAAATTAGAGAAGGGCTTCGCCCCTATTGGATCCGCTGGGGCCATCTGCTCATCGCCTTCGGTGTCGTGGTGTGGTTCTTATACGGTCTTCGTATCGATATGGGCCTCGATACCCTGAAACGTACCCCCTGTGACCCGCGCCTACTGTGGGTTTGGTTGGGCTATGCCATGATCATCGCTTGGAAGATGGTGCATTTGCAGGGCAACCTGGAGCGAGTGCAGCGGGCTCTGCTTTTGCCCCGGCGGGATGAGTAAGTTAGAGAACTTCCTCTTCCGTGAAATCCAAAATGTGTCCAGATTTTGCTGCCTTGGTGCGCAGGTATCTTAGGTTGTGCGGATTGGAAACAATCTGATGAGGTTCCCGCTGGACGTGGATACCGGCGTCTTCGATGGCTTGGACTTTTCGCGGATTATTGGTAAGCAACTTGATCTTGCGAATACCGAAGAATCGCAACATCTCCACGGCGGCCTCGTAGGAGCGCAGATCATCCTCGAAGCCAAGGGCATGGTTGGCTTCCACGGTATCGAATCCCTGCTCTTGGAGTGCGTAGGCCTTTAGTTTATTCAGTAAGCCTATGCCGCGGCCTTCCTGGCGCATGTACAGCACCATGCCGCCGTGTTTACCGACATATTGAAGCGCTTCTTCAAGTTGCGCACGGCAATCACATTTGAGGCTGCCCATTACATCGCCGGTCCAGCATTCGCTATGGATTCGAACCGGGGTTCGTTTTCGGGCATCGATATCGCCCGCCACGATGGCAAGGTGCTCCTTTCCGGTCAGTTTTTCCAGAAATCCGTAGACCGTGAATTTGCCAAAAATTGAAGGGACCTTGGCCTTGGCCACGAAGGGCACCGATTCTGTTTCAAACTGAGTCACGACCTCCAGAAGCGAATCCGCTTCGAGGTGGAGTTTGGGGGCGCTGCTGCTGTCCTTTGGGCACATGGTGGTTCCGAAGCGAGACATCCAATTCGACGATGACAAATCTAGTGAGCGGAAGCGTTCGAGCTGGAAGTAGGTCCTGCATTCGGAACGCGATTATTCGAGGTGCGACAGATCTTTTTCTAGTTGCGCAAGGACGACTTCTTTTAATTCGGCCTTGGCTTTTTCCATGGGGCCGTTAAGTTTGGCGCCCGAGGCCAATCGATGCCCACCGCCACCGAAATATCGACAGATGGCATTGACGTCCACTAGCTCTCGCGAGCGAAGGCTGGCCTTGATGCGGCCATCATCCAGTTCGTGAAGGAGGCAAGCCACTTCGACCCCTTTGAGTTCCAAGGGCTTGTTGACCAATCCTTCCATATCGTCATGAATCGCGCCGCAGGCATGGAGATTGGCCTGGGACAAGCTGAGGCAGGCAAAACGACCTTCGCCATGGAGCTCGAGACCTTCGAAAGCGCACCCAAAAAGCTTGAGACGCTCGGGTCGGCCTTGATGGTAGAGATCCTGATAGACCCGAGCAGGCAATACGCCTTCCTCGATTAATTCCGCAGCCATTCGGTGGACCTTGGAAGTCGCATTCGAAAACCGAAAATTGCCAGTATCGTCCACCAAGCCAGCATAGAGTGCCGTCGCCATGGGGCGGGGCAGGGGGCGAGGCATTCGCTTTGCCACCAACTCGAAAACGAGTTCTGCCGAAGCACTTGCAGTGCTATCCGTAAACTCCTGGTCGAAACCCTGGGGTGCCGCTTTCATGTGATGGTCCAAGCAAACCTTCACCGCTTGGGATGCCTGGAAAACCTCATGCATGGCGCCCAAGCGCTGGGGTTCCGAAGCATCCACCAACACCCATGCTTCGGGCCACTGGCCAAGGTTGCCATGGCGCTCCGAATCAAAGGTTTCGACCCATTGTTCGGTATCAAGGAAGTGCAGGAACGGTGGAAGCTCGGGGCTGATTACGATGCGAACATCCTTGCCGAGATGGCGCAGGTAATGGGCCAAGCCGATCATGGCGCCGATGCCGTCACCGTCAGGATTTTCGTGCGTGGTCAGCAGAACCCTTTGGGGCTGCTCCAAGAACCGCGCGAAGTGATCCAGCATTCAGGCCCCTAAAGCTGCTCTTTCTTGCTCTCCAGGCTTTTGGGCTTGAAGGACTTTAATTCGTCGACCACATTCGCCAGCATGGCGCGCTTGATGGCATAAGGCAGAAAGGCACTCTTGAAGCCCATGATGATGAGGTCTTTGATCTCTTCCAGGCTGAAGCCCAATTCCTCGTGAAGAATCTGGTATTCGCGACTGACGGTGGTGTTGGTCACCATCCGGTTATCTGTATTCACCGTGACCCGCAGCCCCAAATCATAGAAAAGGCGGATGGGGTGATCGGCCATCTTCTTAACAGCCTTGGTCTGGACATTGCTGCTGGGGCAGCATTCCAGGGGAATGCGATGGTCGTTGACGTAGTTCATGAGATCGCCATCTTCCACGAGGCGAACGCCGTGGCCAATTCGATGGGCGCCACAGAGATGGATGGCTTGGTGAATGCTCTCGGGCCCGTAGGCTTCACCGGCATGTAGTGTGCAGTTGATGTTGTTAGCGAGGACTCGGCCAAAGGCATCCTTGTGGCGCTTCGCCGGGAAGTTTTCTTCAGCACCCGCCAGATCGAAACCCACCACGCCTTTGTTCTTGAATGCCACGGTAAGGTCCGCCAGTTTCAGGCTGATCTCTGGGCTAATGTGGCGCATCCCGCACAGAATTACACCGGTGCGGATATTGTGTTTTTTCTCGGCCAATGCCAAACCTTCTAGCACGGACTGGACGATGTTATGCAGGGTCATGCCCTTTTGCTGATGCAAAATAGGGCTATATCGAACTTCCATGTAGTGGACGTTTTCCTTGGCGGCATCTTCCGCCAATTCGTAAGCTGTCCGCACGAGAGCCTCGTGGGTCTGCATGACGGAGAGGGTGACGTCGAAGGCCTTGAGATATTCCACCAAGGACTTGCAGTCTTCTCCCATCTGCACGAAGGGGCGCAGCTTATCCACAGAATCCGCGGGGAGATTCACCTTCTGCTGTTCTGCCAGTTCCAGAATCGTCTGAATCCGGAGGCTTCCGTCCAAATGGACATGCAGATCGGTCTTGGGGAGGCGTTGGATGTCTTGAATCGTGAGCTTTTGCATAACTAGGTAGGCTAACAGGATTTTTTAAGTATGGAGTTGGGCCACTCGATTACGGATGGTGCTCTCGTCGGCTTTGTCTTTGCACGCCGGGCAAAGACCGAAAATCTGAAGGCTGTGGTGCACGAGTTTATAGCCGTGGTGGTCGCAGATTCGTTCTTGGAGAGCTTCCAGGTCTGGCCTGAAAAATTCAAGAACGGCGTTACAGCCCAGACAGATTAGGTGATCGTGGTGCTCATTTCCCCGGGCGGCTTCATAGTTGGCATGGCTGGATCCAAGGCTGTTTTTTCGGACCAGCCCGGCTTTCACAAGCAAATCCAAAGATCGGTATACCGTGGCGCGGCTAATGTCGCCGCCATCTTTCCGCAATCCCGCATGCAGCGTTTCTGCATCAAAATGGCTTTCCCGCTGAAAAATAGCCGCAAGAATTGCAAGACGTTCCCCGGTCAATTTCAGTTTCTTGCTCCGAAGGAATGTTTCGAAACATGCCTCCTCAGCGGAGCGGGCCTTTCGGGCTTCTGAAATCGGTCCCATTGCTTCTCCAATTCGGGACCGTGGGGTCCAAAAAATGCCTTTGTCTATCGTGGCATCGCGAATAAATTTAATACTATCCAGATGAAAGGGGACTCATTATGCCTTTGGTCATTTTCCAGACTCCAATGCTCTCTTCTGACCAAAAAAAGCGCATCGGAGATCGGGTTGTCGAATGCCTTCACGGGGAAGGAATTCCTGCGACTTCTGTGGTGGTTCTTTTCCAGGCCGATAAGTCCGATGTCTACCTCGATGGCGGAATGGTGCACGAGGTCAGCACGCCAACAGGTCAAATTAATCGCACTGTGGAATATGAGCCCCGAGTTGCCGCCTTCTCTCAGGGCGGATTGGAAATGGGCAAGGCCCAACGTAAAAAACTGGATCATGGAGATTTAAAAGCAAGGTTGGCCCTTGCTTTAGAAACCCAAGGGGCACTTTCGAGCTTCGAGGCTCAGGTCAATCTTGGACTGCGGGATGTGGACGGTGCGCCTGCAGCACTGCGTCGTGTTTTCGCCGAGTTGGATGCCGACGGCCTTATTTCCAAACAGGGACAAAAGCGCGGCACTCGCTATGTTTGGATTGGGCAGACTGCACGTTTTGCCACGGATGGCCTGCCAAAGCTGGTGAAACGGACTTCCGCTGAGGGTGGATCTGCAGCTTCTGAAAATAGAGATTCGGAATAGCGCTCACAAATGCTGTTCGATTCCCCCAGCTCCTTTGGTCGCACGTTTCGCATTCTCACCTTTGGCGAAAGCCATGGGCCTGCTCTGGGCGTAGTGCTAGATGGCGTCAAGCCTGGCCTCACCTTTGACCTGGAGGCCATCCAGCTCGAATTGGATCGCCGAAGGCCCGGCCAATCCGATCTGGTGACACCTCGAAGTGAAGCTGACCGGCTGCGCGTGCTTTCCGGGGTATATGAGGGACGAACCACAGGGCACCCGATCGCCTTGGCTGTTTTTAACGAAAACCAACGCAGTGGCGATTACGACGCCCTGAAGGATCTATTTCGACCGGGTCATGCCGACCTTACCTATCAACGCAAGTATGGCCTTCGGGACCCACGGGGCGGAGGTCGTTCCAGCGGACGCGAAACCCTGGCGAGGGTGGCGGCCGGAGCTTGGGCCAAACAGCAGTTGGCAGCCTTGGGCGTGAAGATCCGAGGCTTTAATCGGGAGATCGGAGGCATTCCTTGCGAAGTTCTGCAATGGGATTTCGTGGAACAGAATCCGCTACGCAGTAGCGATCCCGCCGTTTTTGCCGCCCAAAGACAGACTGTAGAGGCTGCCAAGGCCGAAGGCGATTCGGTGGGGGGAATCTGTGAGGTTTGGATCGAAGGGCTTCCGGAAGGCCTTGGCGATCCGGCCTTTGGAAAACTCGATGCGCTCCTGGCCTATGCCTGCATGAGCATTGGCGCGGTCAAAGGGGTTGAAGTGGGGGCTGGGTTTGCGGCAGCCCGGATGAAAGGCTCTGTGAATAACGATCCGCTGACTCCGAGTGGTTTCCCCAAAAATGATTCAGGTGGAATTTTGGGGGGAATCTCCAACGGTGCTCCCATCGTGTTACGGTTGGCCGTGAAACCCACCAGTTCGATCTCCAAGCCCCAGCAGACCCTCGATTCAGAAGGCCTGGCCGCAGAAATCATCGTTCAGGGGCGCCATGACCCCTGCATTGCACCTCGGATCGTTCCCGTGGCTGAAGCTATGTGCGCTTTGGTGGTCTATGACGCTTGGCTTACTCAGCAGGGACTTACGGACTCGACTGTAGGACCCGCCGAATGGGATTGGGACAATCTGGACAAATAATCCAGCTCGAATCCTTGACTAAGCGAAAAAAAGACGAATACTCTCTGCATGGTTCCTCTCCTTGCCGCTGCCGAGTCAACCCCTCATTTATTCCGTGACCTCCAAGTCGAGCCGGAAGAAGCTCGAAGCATTCTGAGGCCCCAACGGGACGAGCGATACGGCTTTGGCTTCGCCTTGAGCCCCTACCGGGGATGCGGCCATGGTTGCCGCTACTGCTATGTGCGGGAATACCCCAACCCGCTCCACGGGGCCGCGGACTGGGGAGGGTGGTCCGCTCCCAAGTTGAACGCTCCCGAGTTGCTTTGGGCACAGCGGTACCGGCTTCACAACCAGTGCGTGTTTCTAGCCTCAGCCACGGATCCCTATCAACCACTGGAGCGGGAATTCCGGCTTACCCGCAAGTGTCTGGAAGTGCTTCTGGATTGCCCGACTACGAGAGTGCTCCTTCACACGCGTTCGCCGCTGGTTGTCCAGGATTTGGAGCTTCTGAAGAGCTTTGGATCACGCCTTTCCGTGAGTATTTCCATGCCTACGGATGATGATACGGTGCGACAGATTGTGGAACCCCGGGCCCCTCCTATTCCCAGTCGATGGGTCGCCGTGGAACGCCTGAGCTCCGCGGGCATTCGTGTTGGCATTTCCGTGGCGCCCTTAATCGTCATGACCGATGCCCACGCCTTCGGGCGCCGAGCGCGGATGAGCGGGGCTAGCACTGCCTGGGTTGGAGGCCTTCGGCTTCTGAAGGATGATCCGTTCTACGACATCTTGGCTAACAACGATTGGCTTTGTGCGTTGGATAAGGACTACCAGGCCGAAGTTCGCGACATTCTCAGGGCCACGGTGCCGCCGGTTGGACGGGGAACGAAAAAGGGATCGCGTCGGTTTCTGGGGGCCGCCATCTCCCAGCCCATCGTGGGACATGGTTCATGCCATCCGAGTCTTTTCGAGGGTCTGACGTGATTCCTGCTCCTCCGCTGCGGCGGGGAAGCCGGAGTCATGGGACAATGGCCATTCCATGAAAACGCTCGCTCTGAAATACCGTCCCCGCTTGCTTTCCGATTTGGTTGGCCAGGA
>JAIFMW010000112.1 GCA_020048105.1 Deltaproteobacteria bacterium
GATTCACCCAGGGCGGCCACCAGAGCCAGCAAAACCGTCAATGAAAGCAGGAGCAGTTCGAGGTTCATTCCACCAGCCTAGCTGCAGGCAGGGTCCATTCCGCATTCCGATTCGTTTCGGTGGGTGTAAGCGTCAATTCGGCCACCCAGTCCGTAGGCCAAGGACCATTGCGACCGGCCCATTCCACGACCAGGAAGTCGCCGGGCAGGACCTGTTCTTCTAAACCGAGGGACCAACTGCCAGCCTCTCCCAATCGGTAGAGATCCAAGTGGAATACTCTGCCCCTGGGTGAATCGTAGCGATGCAAAACCGCATAGGTCGGTGACGCGACCTGATCGGGGTCGCCCCCTAAACCAGCGACAAAGCCTCGCGTCCAGGTGGTTTTCCCTGCCCCCAATTCGCCCTTGAGTAACCAAGTGCCACCTACAGGAGTCTGTGCTGCGCAGGCCGCACCGAAGGCCTCCGTGGCTTCTTCGTCGAGCAAAAAAAGGGTCTCAGTGCTCATCACGCTCTCTCAAAACCGCTGCCAAGCTGACGCCGAGTTCTCGAACCAGCAAGGGGCCAAGACCTAAACGATCCGCGGCTGCGCCGTGCAGCCACACCGCTTCGGCCACGAACTTCTTTACTTCAATGGGGCTTCGTGAAGGGTGGTTCTGCCGCGCCCACATTGCCATTTTTGCCACCACCATACCCGCCAGGAAATCGCCAGTGCCTCCGGTCGAGAGTCCCGGATGCCCCGTGGGATTGCCCCAAAGCTGGCTCGTTCCTCCGCCCGCAATAATTGTTTGCGCACCTTTTAGCACCAAGACACCAGGTCCTGTGGCGACCAAGCGTGCATGCCGGAGCCGTTCGTCCGTCGAACCCGTCAAGGGTTCCGGAAGATCAAACAACCGCGCAAATTCGCCGGGATGGGGCGTAATGACCGTTTCGGGGCGGGCCATCCAACGTGCCCCTTCTCCGTGTCGAAGCGCCGAGGCATCAAGAACCATTGGACCTCCCCATGCGGGGATCTCACACACACCACCTGGCCCGACGAGAAGCGCATCCACGCCTTCAGGGATGACGCCTTCCCACACACGCACCATGGCCTCGGGAACTTGGGCTGCGATTTCGGATCGCAGATCAGCATCCGCGAGAACCGTCACCAACCCCGCTCCCATTCGCAGGGCGCCCAGCGCGGCCAGCACAGCCGCGCCGCTCATACCAAGGCTTCCCGCGCGAATGGCTACATGACCGTGTTGGTGTTTGTAGCTATTCCAACGACTTACGGGGCTAGGCCTCGGCGCTTCTAATACGCAGACCGAAGCCTGGACAGGTGCCCGGAGCGGAATCGGAATCACTGAAATTTCGCCGCAATATTCTCGGGCTGGCAGGAGACCATGGCAGATTTTCATTTGCCCAAAGCAAGCCGTGCGATGAGCTAGGACAGGCACTCCCTGAACATCGGCACAACTCGGATCCAGGCCAGAAGGCAGGTCCAGCGCCAAGACTTTAAATTCGGCTTCACCCGAATTAACGGCCGAGTTAAGACTCTGCACCCAGGTGGCGGCTAGACCCTCCAAGGGCAATCGCATTCCCAAGCCGAAAAGACCATCCACCACCCAACCCCGAAGCCCATTAAGAAGGGTTTGGGGCTCCGAAGAATACCAATACTTGCCCCCCAAACCCTCCCAAAGAGCCGCTTGAACAGCGGCATCACCCGCCCAAACAGGTTCCGGGTCCAAAGCCCAAACTTCGACGTGTTCCCCCCGAAGTTTGGCTAAACGCGCCAGGGCCAGAGCGTCACCACCGTTATTACCGGGCCCAGCCAAGATGTGCAATGGCTCGCCCGTTGGCAGCAAGCCTAAAGCACCAATGGCAGCATGTTCCTGGAGAATTCGTGAGGAAATGCCCCACTGCGAGATGGCCTCGATCTCCAACGCCCTCATTTCACCTGCATTAAGAAGGGGAATCATCCCTTGCCTCCCCCAGCAGTCTACCCCGCGGGAATCCGTTCCTCGATCAGCAGCAAGGCCTGGGGTAAAAGTCGTCGACAGATGGCCATGAGTTTCGACAATTCGAGAGCTATTCCACCTTCGGCATCACTTTCGATCTGAGCCGCAACCTTGGATAGTTCCAGAATCCCCAGAGTCGCGGAATTGGATTTGAGATCGTGGGCCAAGCGCCGAAGAGTCTCCAGATCCTGTTGATCCAGGGCGGCCTGCATCCGGTCGAGCCGAATCGAGGCATCCTTTTTGAAATCCGCGACCAATTCAGCGATGGCGCCGGATCCTGAAATCGATTCAAGATACAGCAGGCCTTCCCAAATGTGGGGATCGAGGGAGGGCAAGACTTCAGGAGTGTGGTCAGCCGCAACCCCAGGGTTCACAATCCAACGGTTGAGAGTTGCGTTCAAGGGTTCACGCCGCAACGGCTTCGAAAGGAACCCGTCCATTCCTGCGGCTTGGCAGCGTTCCCGGGCGCCTTCAATGGAATGAGCCGTCAGGGCAAGAATGGTCAAATGGGTATCCGGCGCCTCCCGTTCCCGGATCCATCGAGTCGCCTCCAATCCATCCATTTCAGGCATTTCACAGTCCATTAGCACAGCATCGAAGGTGCTGGTTTTCAGAATGCGGAATGCCTCCTGGGCACTTTCAGCAACCTCACAGGTGAAGCCGAGCGCTCGTAAATGTAGTTCAGCCACCTTGCGATTCGTGGGATTGTCATCCACCACAAGCACCTTGCCGCGCGCAGCCAAAGCCGCATCCAGAGTCGGTTCCGGCTCCGAGGTTTGACGAAGCACCTGCCTCAGGGCTGAACGACGCAAGGGTTTCGTGAGGTAGTGAGCCTTGCCATGAGTTCGGAGTCGTTCCGCGGCCGCAAGGGCAGAGATGCCAATCAGCAGGGTGATGGGAACACCAAAGCCGTCCACTGCCCGCACGAATGGCTCTGGCTGAGTGTCGGATGGCGCAAGGCCAAGCAGCACGAGATCGATTTTATTGGCTCCATCCGCCTGCAGAAAACGCTCAGCCTCCGCGAGTTCTTCGACAACCACCGCCGTGACATTCCACTGGTGCAACATCCCGGCGATGACGGAACGCACCGTGGGATTTGGATCAAAAACTAGAACCCTAAGCCCTTCGGCGATGGGCTCCCAGACATTGGCCATCGAACGGTCCACTTGGAAGGGGATCTCGCAGGAGAACGAACTCCCGCTGCCGACTTCGCTTTTCACCTGGATCTCCCCATCCATGAGCTCCACGAGTCGCCGGCAGATGGAAAGCCCTAGCCCGGTGCCGCCGTACCGCCGATTGGTCGAAAGTTCCGCCTGGGCAAACGGAGAGAAGAGCCGACCGAGTCCATCGGAAGCGATCCCGATCCCGGTGTCAGCAACCTCGAGGCGAAGCCGCACCCTCTCAGGCTCAGTCCCAACCAGGTCAAGGCTCAATCGGATTTCGCCTTCCAGGGTGAACTTAACGGCATTGCCCAGCAGGTTGATGGCTACCTGTCGAAAGCGAGCGGCATCCCCAAGCACTCGGCGGGGGATTCCAGCATCGAAGCTGCCCGTGAGTTCCAACCCCTTGCGCTGAACGATTTCCGCGAACAACCCAAGGCATTCTTCTAATTCGGCCGAAGGATCAAAGGAAATTTCCTCAAGTTCCAGGCGACCCGATTCGACCTTTGAGAAGTCAAGAATCTCATTTAGCATGCTTAGCAAGCTCTCACTGGAACTGTGAATGGTTTCCGAGAACTCCCGCTGAGTCGTGTTGAGAGGCATATCCAGTAAGGCCCCGGACATCCCGATAATCCCGTTCAACGGAGTCCTGATTTCATGGCTCATGGTGGCAAGGAAAAAGGACTTGGCCTGATTGGCTCGAACAGCCTCCTCCCGGGCAACCTCTAAATCACCCACGGCTTCCGCTAATTCTCGAGTCCGGGCCGCCACCTTTTTCTCGAGCATCCGATTCGTGGCTCGCAGCACTTTGACCCAAGCCCAAACGCCTCCCATCACTCCGCCCAGGGCCAGCAAAAGGTAGATCGTTCGTGCCCACCAAGCTTCCCAAGGTGTCGAGAGAACCTGAAAGGATACTGAGACCGGACCACTGGGATTCCCCGAGGCATCCCGAGCCCACACCGAGAAGGTGTAAGACCCGGAGGGGAGGGAAGGAAATTCACGGGTCCCATCGTGTGTCCAGTTCGTGGGTTCCGGTTCCAACCCCACCAACTGGGATTGGTACACGCTGTCCTCTTCTCGAAAATAGCTCAGCAGAGCAAAGGAAAAACTGGCTTTGGGCTTTCGCCACCCCACCTCGAAGCTCCGATCAAGGGCGACGTTCTCCCCGGAAGCAAGAATGGATTCGAGCAGAAGGGGCTTCGACTGACGGTCCGACATTCCCTCCTTGGGGTCGAACATGGCGACACCTGCCACCGTGCCGGTCCAAAGCCTTCCCTTTTGATCCTGAGTTGCCGATTTTTGGATACAGCCATTGCTCGGGAGGCCATCTCCCGTTGTAAAGTTCCGGATAGAAAAGGGCTCTAAATTGTCGCCAGTGGGGGTTCGGGGGGTTATTTGAAAAACGCCTCGTTGGGTAAAAACGTAAACTACCCCCGATGGATCCGGAATCAAGGAATAAACCGTGCAACCCGCCAGCGCGGGCAGCGGCTCCCAACGGGAGGAAGTGGAATCAAGTCGGCGCCTGGCTAGGCCATGAAAGCCACCCACCCACAGCCAAGGCACCATATCCGCATCCACCACGTGCTGAACGGCCATGACGCGGGCATCCGGAATGCCGTCATTCTGGGTGAAGTGAATCCATTTGGCATCTTGAAGCAGGAACACCCCTTGCCCACGGGTACCCACCCAGGTCCCCGTTCCTCCACCCAACCCTGGCCCATGTAGGATCGTAATGACCGTGCCCCAAGTGAATTTTTGAGCACCCTCGGGAATGCGCCATCGTTCCTTTTCTAAACGTGCAAGCCCCTTGCGCGTACCTACCCAGATTTCCGAGGAACCCGCTGCAGATGGAACCTCACAGATCGAATAAACCCAGGAATCTGGCAGGCCATCCTTTTCGCCATAGCGCTTGGCTTTTCCATCTTCCAGCCGAATAAGCCCGCCTCCCCGAACGCCAACCCAGAGCACGGGTCGCCCGGATTCCGAACGGGTTTCCAGAAGGGACAGGATGTTGCGATCGGGCACGATGGAATCACCGCCGTACCGGATCCACCGCCCGTCGCGGTAGCAGGCCAGCCCACCCCCCAGGGTTCCCATCCAAAAACCAGTGCCGAGTTTGCTATCAAGCATGGCGAACACGAGGTTATCGGACAGCCCCGTTTGTCGGTCGAAGGATGTCCAACCTCCTCGCGAGAGTCGCACGAGGCCGCCAAAGGTCCCGGCCCAGATGGTTCGGGCCCCTCCGGGAACGGTTTCGATCATCAGGCTGCGCACGGTGCGGTTTGGGAATCCAGCTTCCATGCCCAACACCTGCCAGCGCCCATTTTCTCGAAAGGCCAATCCACTTTCCGTGGCTAGCCATAGGGTGCGGTCCCCCGCAGGGGAAACCGATTCGACAATCTGATTAATCCCATTCTGAGGAATGCCATCCTTGGATCCAAAGGAGATCCAGCGACGCCCATTCCATTGCGCCAAGCCTTGACCAGTTCCCACCCAGAGAAGGGTTTGGCCATCCTTTTCATGGGAGTCCAACAGGCTTGAGACCTCGTTGGCCGGGAGCCCGTCGCGCTTGGTATACCAAGTCCAGGCCCCAGCCCCAACCAGGGCAAGGCCTTTTTCACTGCCAATCCACAAGGCCGCGGGGCCACCGCTCGAACTTACGACTTCGCGCAGGGCTCTCACCGGGCCGGTGGGTTGCCCGCTCGGGTCCAGAAAGGGGCGCCAGCCGCGAGCATCCCACTGGAAAACCCCGCCATCCGTACCGGCCATGATGGTGCCATCCATTCGCTCGATCAGACAGCTGACTAGGCCCTTTTGCACGATTTCAGAGACTTCGAAGTTCTCCCACTTGCCATCGCGGTACCGGCTAATGCCTCCCTGAGCTAATCCAAACCAGAGCGTGCCATCCGAGGCCGGCAGAATGCACTTAACCCAAGCGGTTTGGTAGGGGCTAGGTCGATAAAATTTAGTCCAGGTTCGGCCGTTGTAGCGCGCCGGCCCATCCTGGGTACCCACCCAAAGGTAGCCATTCTGGTCCTTGGCAAGGGCCTCGACGGAGTTTTGCGGCAGGCCATCCTTATCCGTGAAAACACGCATCGCCGGACGGCCCGTCTCGGAAATGTCTTGGCCAATTGCGAAATTCTGGATGGCCAGAGTCCAGCTCACCACCAGCAGCAGGGCTCGCAGGAATCTGGTCCAGAACAACATGAATGCCACTTGCCCCCTCTGAAGCCCTCTTCGGCCAGAACTGGATCTTTCAAAAATTCAGACCATTTTCCCGCCCATGGGGGCGCCTCCAAGCAAATGGAAATGGAGATGAAACACCGTTTGCCCAGCGTCGGGTCCACAGTGGACCACCATTCGGTAGCCGCTCTCGGCCACGCCAAGGTCGCGAGCCAGTTTCTGCCCCACCAGGGCGATATGCCCCACCAGGTCCTTGTGCTCCTCCCCAAGCCCATCCAAGCCCGAAACGTGAACCTTGGGAACGATCAGCACGTGGACCGGCACTTGGGGGGCAATATCCTTGAAGGCAACAACGAGATTATCTTCGTGGAGCAGAGCCGAAGGAATCTGCTTCGCCGCGATTTTGCAAAAAATACAATTCGGATCTGACATGAGACGCCCCCTTTGTTTTAGCTAATCTTGCACCATTCCTGTGGATGTAAGGCGTTCGGCCAATCCTGAATTCCGTTGGGTGGGATTGTTGGCGGCAAAGGTAAGGCGATCTGGTTCTGCCAGCATCAGGACGGATTTCTTGGCGCGGGTTAATCCCGTGTAAAGGAGTTCCTTGGTCAAGGCGCGATGGTTGTTCTTGGGCAAGACCATGACAATGCGCGTGTATTCCGAACCCTGGGACTTGTGTACGGTCATGGCAAAAGCATGCTCCAACCGGTGCTTCAGCGGTTCGAGCGGAAAGGGCTCGAAGCCTTGCAGTCTCGGAAATACCGCGGCTTGGCGGACCTGATCCTCGAACCGCACCTTGAGCACCAGTCCCTGGTCACCGTTGTAGATGCCCCGCCGATAATCATTGGT
>JAIFMW010000138.1 GCA_020048105.1 Deltaproteobacteria bacterium
CCAGCGATGCACAGCGAGAAATAGCGATGACAGCCAAGCATCGAGTAAAGAAGCCAGGCCAACCCTTTTCACTCAGATCCGTGAAGAACCATTTTTTTCAGCCAACGTCCGGCCAAGTTTCCACATAGACCCGCACCCAGGCTACTTCCGCGAAGAAGTCTGACCAATCGGCTTCGGTGGGCAGTTGGGCAGCACGGGCTAGTTGTTCCAGGTGTTCGCTGTACTGCCCAAGGGCCTGAAAGCCAAGATCCCAACAGCCTCCCTTGATGGCATGGGCGGCTTCGCGAATGGCTTTGGCATTGGCGGTTGCCTTGGCGGCTTGAAGGTGCCCAAGTTGAAATTCCAACATGCCAAGGAAGGGCGCCAGGATGCAGGCGCGTGGACCCCCGGGAAGTTCTTCGAAGAGGCGCATGATCTCGGCAAAACGCACTCGATCTACCTGCATCGAGGGCTCGCTTGAATCATGAGGGATAGGGTTAGGCGTCATAGGGGTTTGGGTTTCCCCTATTCCACCACATCCAACAATCCGTTGGTCGAGTTATTCTTGGCCGCAAAAACGGTTATTGCTTCACGACTCTGAGCGCCTTCTCCGTGGCTTCCAGCAGGGCTTCGGGTCCGACGACCTTGCCCGTGGCCTTCATCATCCAAAGATCGGGTGTGAGGCGCCCCAGGGTGGTCATGCGTTCGATTTCTTCGCCGAGTTTGCCTGTCTTTTCGATTTGATGTTCGATCTGGAAGGCGATCATATGGCCAATGGGGTAGTCGGGCAGGTAGAGGAAACTATGAATCATGTGGCTGTAGATACCGAGCAGCACACAGTCCTTTTGCCCAAAGACCGGCGCGTAGAAGGCATTCCACACATCCTTGGAAATTTGCAGCACGGCTTCTTTGAGCTGCGCGGGGGTGGCTTCAGGATGATCGTACATCCAATGCCAGACGGCGGTGTCTACGAGACCCACACCGGCGATTTCGAAGGTCATCCAGAAATCGTTGAGGGTTTTTTCGGCGAGGGCCTTGGCGTCGGGGGCAGGCTGGCCCAGTAGCTTCAGATCCTGAGCCTGGAAGACAAAGGCCACCCCTTCGGTGAAGGCCGTGTTGGGCACGCCATTCAAGAGCCAGTGATCGATCTTGTTGAGAGAAAACGTTTGTTCGACGTTATGGCCCATCTCGTGAACAGCGATGTTGAAGCCCTTGTAGTCCATTCCTTGAGCGCCCACTCGCGTGCGCAGGTGGGCGTTATCGCCCTTGCGGTCGGCACCCATGGCGTGGCCGCTACCGCGAGCGGGATCTACCTCAATGCGACTGGCCAGCCACTCGGCACGTTCTGCGCTGAAGCCAAGGCCTTTCAAGAGATTCGGCATCTCCTTTTTATAGCCTTCGGCATTGGGATACTTGGCGCGAGTCAGAGCATCGAGCTTGCTCTCATCCAAACCTGCACCGGGGCGGAAGCCGTTGTACCAGATATCGAAGGGTTCGAGCTTTCGTCCGAGGCGCTGCTCGATGAGCTTGCCGAGATCCTTGACGAGCGGGCTACTGCAGACTTCTTCCAGCATCTTTCTGACCCGGATCTCGGGAAGCTGGCGGCCCTCTTCAAAACTGCGGGCCATGTGCGTGGGGGCCGTGGGGCTATAGGGATCGGCCAGGCGGGCGGCCTTGTAGCAGTCCAGCAAAACCTTGTAGCGAACATCAGCTTCGGGGGCATTGCTGATTTTGAAATCGGCGGGGGTGGAAGCGCTCGAATCCTTGACGGCGGCTGCTTTTACCTCGTTGGAGTAGGGATTCCAATCCACAAAGGGGCTATCGATGACAACACTAGGAATCGTCTGCGTGACGATACGTTCCATCACCTTCTGAATCATTCGTTGATGTTCCAGCCCCGCCTTGCCTGCGGCATAGCGGCTCTTGAGCTCGTCGCGCAAATTCCAATGGGAGAGCAGGCGCTTGCCGGGTTCGAATAGCCGCTGCCCTCTGTCGTTGAGCAGGTGGTGCATCCAGATGTTGTAGGAGGCGATGTAGCGGTCCGATTGCCCTGCGGCTTCGGCGTTGGCCTGTTTTACGTCGGCAGGAATGCGCTTGGCGAAGATATCCACCAGACGCGCTTCGGCCCATTGGCGGCGCGTCCAGCCTTGGCCATCCTTCAAGCGCTCTTCCAGGGTGGACATGGGGAAATTAAGGAGCACCGAGAAGGCCAGCTTGTTGGCAAAGGCATCATCGATGAAGTGTGCCGCCGCGTTATAACCCGACAAGATATCGTCTACGGGCAACATGGGGCCGATATCCAAATCGGAATGCCAGCGGAAGTCCCGGCCAATTTCGGCCATGTGGCCATTCAGACTTTCCAGCACGAATTCCATGCGCTGAAAGAGCCCGTCCAGGGCCTTGGTATCACCTGCGAAGTGCATCCGCGCAAAGGCTTCGAACGCGGGGGAGCCGCCATCCTTGGCCCGCCAAAAGGCACAGACCTGACGCAGCCCTCGCTGGATTCGGGCGCGTTGGCCCTCCCCGTGGCGAGCCACCAACTCCGTTTCCAGGGCCGTCCGGGAGGCGGATAGATCCAGGGCTTCAATCGAAGGTTTTGCCAGGGGGGTGGCCTGAGCCTGCAGGGCGGGGGCACTGATGGCCGCAATGATGAGAAAGGCGGTGCCGATGAGTTTCATGGGGAGACCTCGGGCTAGGGGGCGAACTTGGTTCATCGTTTTGGTGGAATTGCGAATGGGCCTTAGTGGGTTTCCACCCAGGGCTTGTAGCGCATATCCTCGCCCAGGATGTGATGGGCGAACCAGTCTTGAACCAGGGAGAGCACTTCTTCAGCCTTGACCGCATCGGGATGGGCCAGAAACTCCTGCTGGATGGCTTTCACTTTTTCCTTGAAGCGCTGGTGAGTCTCGCAATGGGCTTCCAGATCGGGGTAGCCGGCCTTTTCCATCAAGCGCTCTTCGGAATCGAAATGCATGAAGGTGTAGTCCACCAGGAAGGCTAGGCGCTCTTGCATGGGCGGAGCGTTCTCATCGGTCAGCGTGGCCCGAAATTCCTCTACCATCTGGAAAAAGATGTGGTGATAGGCATCCACCAGCGCATTGCCGGTGCTGTATTTCTCGGTCCACTTGACGAATTCCATGGGATCTCTCCGAATGGCCAGCGTGGCACAACCTGAAATAGGCGACCGAGCCCCAGTCTAACTGCCTTTTACCGCCCTGGAGTTCGATAAGGGGTCGGAGCCGAGGAATGGGGTTAATTTTCAAGGTAGTAAGGGTTGTGCCGATTTTTGGGCGGATTTTCTAAAAGTGGACCACTGGTTTTTCTGAAGAGCGGACCTGGAGTGATTTAAGGCAAAGGGAATGATGGAGTTGGAGACTTTTCGCTCCGTGGAGTTCTCTATATGTCATTTCCCTCTTTTCGATACTTGATGCGGCTGCTTACTGGCTTATTGGTCGGTGCGATCTTGGGCTTGGGCTGTAGCAGCGGTGGTGGCACTCCAGTCGCATCGCCAAACCCGCTCGGGGTACCTGTGATTTCCAGCCTGACGGCCACACCTTCTGCCATCACAGCGGGTCAGGGCAGCACCCTCGCGTGGTCCGTCAGCGGTGCCACGAGCCTTTCCATCAACCAAGGCATTGGCGCAGTCACTGGCACCACCCACGCCGTGACGCCCGCTACCACAACCACCTACACGCTTACCGCCACCAGCCCCGCAGGCAATGCCACTGCCACCAGCACCATTACGGTGACGGCGGATACGCAGGCGCCCACGGTGCCCGCGAACTTGGTCACTAGCAGCGTGACGGAGACCAGCTTGACCCTTACGTGGTCTGCCTCCACCGATAATGTGGCGGTGACAAGTTATCGGGTGTATCGGGGTGGAACGCTACAAGCCACGGTCGCGAACAATAGCTTCAGCGCCACAGGGCTCATGGCGGCCACTACGTACAGCTTTACAGTGGTCGCCCTGGATGCCGCGGGGAACCTCAGCGAGGCGAGCGTCCCGCAGAGTGTCACCACTCCACTTGGCTTGCCTGTGATTGCATCCTTTACGGCAACCCCTAGGACGCTCACGGTGGGGCAGAGCAGTACCCTCGCCTGGACAGTGTCAGGTGCCACAAGCCTTTCTCTCAGTGGCATCGGTAATGTAACAGGCACGACAAGTCGGGTTGTAACACCAACCGCAAACACGACGTACACCCTGACTGCCACCAACGCTGCGGGCAGTCGCACGGCCCAGGTGGCGGTGACTGTCTCGACGGACACGGGGTTACCCCAGATCCGCAGTTTTGCAGCGAATCCGGCCCGAATCGTTGCGGGTGGGCGCACCACCCTATTTTGGGAAGCTGCGAATGCCGATCACTTCACCCTGAATCAATTTGCCGAGGGCAATGTGACCGCCACCCATTTCCCGGTTCATCCGAGGGTGACAACCACGTATCTGCTGTTCGCACACAATGCCAACGGCCGGGTGGAATCCACCTGTACCGTGACCGTGGATCCCGCGCCAGCCATTGCACCGACTTTGCAGCCTTTTGAGACCGCTTCGGACCGCATTCTGGTGGTGGTCGTGGATTCGGGGCCCCACCTTCGTACCGAAGCCGTCATTGATACTGGCAGCAGCCAATGGTTGGTCGATGGTGTGCGCCCTGCGAGCGTTCATTCGGAAACAATCGTGAGGGATGAGGACGAAGCCACCACGGGCTCTGGGGGCGCACCGGACATTTTTCCCGTGCATTTGCGCCATCGCGTGTATCTCACGCTGTCTCAAGCTCTGATCGAGGGGCGTACCTATCGTGTTACAACGCCCTATGGTGAGCGAAGCCTAGTCTTTTCGGATCGCACCGTGCGGTGTTCCAGTTTGAAGGTCAATCAGGTGGGCTATCACCCCGCTTCAACCCGTCGCTATGCGGCCTTTGGTATCTACCGGGGCGATGGGGGTAGCATGCGTTTGGATGCTCCGTTGCCCTACGACGTGCTGGAGGTTGCCACCGGACGTTCCGTGGCTACGGGGACTTTGCGCTACATCGCCGACGAATCAAACTTCCTCAATCCAAACCCTGGCCAGGATGCCCAGGTCATGTCTGGCGAGCATGTCTATCACGCGGATCTTGCCGCGGTACCTTCGGGTGGACCCTACGTCGTTCGGGTGATCGGGGCAGGTCATTCTTGGCCCTTCCGGGTGAGCCAAGCCTCCTCGCGCGAGTTGGCCTACGTTCATACGCGGGGCATGTATCACCAGCGCTGCGGCATTGCCCTGGAGTCTCCCTACACCACCTTTACGCGCCCCATCTGCCATACCCACGTAGGGCAAACCCGCACGCAGCCCTGGACGGCCGATGGTTGGATCACGGTACCGCCGGGTACTGATACCCATCCAATTCAGGGGGGCTACCACGATGCGGGTGATTTTGATCGTCGGCCTATGCACACGCAGATTCCCATCGAGATGCTGGGCATGTTCGAGGCCTTTCCAAGTCATTTCACAGACCGCCAGTACAACATTCCCGAATCAGGCAATGGCATCCCTGATTTCCTGGACGAAGCCCTCTGGGGAACCCTGATTTGGCAGAACTTGCAGGAAGCAGACGGCAGCATTCTGGCCGGCACTGAAGCCAGCGGCCATCCCACCTTCGGCGCGGTGAGTGCGGCCACTGATTATTTCCGCTACGGCACCTGGGGCACCTTGCCGCACGTCACGGCTTTTGGAACGGGGATGTTCGCCCAGGCCAGTCGGCTGATTCGCCCCTACGATGCTGCCCGTGCCGATGCACTACTCGCCAAAGCTCAGCTTTCCTGGACGCGCACCCTGGCTCTGGAAACCACCCTGCGTAATGAAGCGCCTCAGGCTCTCATGTATGCCGCGCTGCAGATGTATTTGGCCACTGCAACAGGTAATGCCGCTGCGGATCTTGCAAGCCCTGCCCACGTTCTTTTTCGGGAGCTCGCCCAGCGCTACATCGCGAGTCGGCCACCCACCTATCCCGCCCAGTTCATTCCTGGAAATCCCGATGCCTGGTTCCAGATGCATCACTTCGGCAGCTATCTTCTGACCAACCATCCTACGGATGCGGCGCTGCGTCAGGCGTTGATTGACGAGGTGTTTTTCCAAACGGATGTGGAAGGCACTTTCTTTGGCCCCATCGATAACGATCCCTATCCCGTGGCGGTGAACAAATACCTGGGATGGGGCAGCGGCACGGCCCAGGGGCGCACAGCCTATGTCTATTGCTACGCCTATCGATTGAGCACGGATGCCACCCGGAGGCAGCACTACTTTGATGTAGTGAGCCAGCTGGCGGATGCCTCGGTGGGGCTCAATCCTTTGGGGAAATCCTTTGTGACTGGCCTGGGGAGCGATGCCGCGAATAGTCCCTTGCATGCGGATTCCTATTTTACAAAATACGGGCTGGGAGAGCACCTGGGGCAGCCCAAGGGCAACGTGCCCGGCATCATCGTCTACGGTCCAACCACGGGGCGCTCAGGAGCGACCTATCAGACCATCGTCAGCGACAAACTGTATCCGCTGTGGGATCAACTGCCACCCCTGCGCCGCTATGGCGACGGCTGGTCTCTCGTGAATAGCAGCGAATTCACCACCTGGGAAACCATGGTGTGGAACGTTTGCATGCACGGTTTCCTGTACGACGCTTCTGCGGATCACTGAGGTTCGCAGGAGCGATCCGGCCCCATCACGAGTATTCAGGCCCGTGATAATAATGGGTAAGCCGCGATCTCTCCTTGAGGAGCCACAAAACCATGGGGCCAGGGTTCCGCTTTGCTGTTCTCTTTTGCGTGATCGGCCTCCGCCTTCTTGGACAAACCGTCCCTGGGGTGCCCATTGAGGTTTCTCCGGGTAGCCGGGTCGTGATTCCGGTGCAGGCCCTGCATTCCGATGGAAAACCGCGCACTCTGCGGATGCTCCTCGACACGGGCGCCACTACCTGTGTTCTCGACCGGCGCGCCGCCGAGGGTCTGGTGGTGGGGCCGAGCAAACCCCTAGAAGTCACGGGTTTTGCCCCGGGCGTTCGGTTGGGGTTTCAATTCTCTTTTCGTTCTCTTCGTTTGGGAACTCGCACCCAGGACCACGTGCCTGTGGTGGTGATCGATATGGCGAGGAGCAACCGCTGGTCCGATGAGCCGGTGGATGGCTTTTTGGGGATGTCGTTTCTGATGGG
>JAIFMW010000176.1 GCA_020048105.1 Deltaproteobacteria bacterium
CGAATTGCCCCGAGGCCACCGGCATCGGACAGGTACTGCGCTGGGCTGCCCGTCCATCCTCCGGAGCCCCCCACCCACATGGCGCAGGGGGCGTAGCCGATCTCCAGCGTGGAGGAGAACGAGGTGTCGCCGCTACGGCCGGTCATGGCGACCTTGATGCGGAAGACCGGCTCCGTGGCCCCCAAGGGCAGTAGGACCAGGGAAAGAAGAAGGGCGGCGAGGCGACGCATGAGTGCTCCTATTGCTTAACCAACTCCACGCGACGATTCTTGGCGCGCCCGGCCTCGGCGTCATTGGAGGCCACGGGCGCCACGGGGCCGACACCATGCGGAATGAGTCGGGCGGCAGCGATACCGTGTTTAGTCGTGAGAGCTTGCACCACTGCTTCGGCCCGAGCTTTCGAGAGTTTTAAATTGAGATCGAGCCCGGCCACGTTATCCGTGTGCCCAACAACGTGAAGCTTCAGGGCGGGTTGGCCCTTAAGCAGCTTCGCGATTTCCACGAGTGCAGGTTCGGAGGCGGGCTTGATTTCGGCTTTGCCGGTATCGAAGGTTATGCCATAAACCGCGATCTTGCCTTCGGACTTGAGCCCTGCTCCCAGGGCTGCGGCATCGGCTTCGATGTCCTGCTTCATGGTGCCCTTTTCTACCACTGCCAAATAATACTGTTCGTTGATGTTGGCGCTCACGTGCACCCAGACTTCGGCGCCGCCCTTGACGATCTTGTAAAAACTTTCCCCATCCTCTAGGTTGCTGGTCACTGAACCGCCGAGCTTCTTGATGGCGTTCTCGAAGTTGCGATGCACCGTCAGCACACCGGGCGCCTTGGCACCTTCATTCTTGTAATACATGATCTCGGTGAATTTGCCTTCCACCGAGACTTCCTTTTTACCCACTCGGAAGGTGTGGGCAGCGAAATCATTCAAGGTGCAGTGGTGAATGTAGAAACCGGGGAAGCGAGTGAAGAGTGCGTGGTCCTTGCATCCTTCGGCGTCAGGCTCTTGAGCGAAGGTGGGCGAAAGACAAAGAACCAAGGCTGCGGGTACGACAAACCAGGGACGAATCATGGAAGCTCCTTTGGGGTGGTTGATAGGAGGTTAGCTTGGTTGGTGATTAAGAGTGGAACCTGAAATACCAGGACACGGAGTTACTTCACCGTAAGCTGCCGGAAGCAGTCGAAGCCACCCGGTCGCTCCAGCTGTCCATAACGCCAGAGCGGCTCAGGGGGCCCTGGAAACCTTATCTGCAGTGGCCTCTTCACCCCCTCTTCCAGCGGGAACGGGCTCAGTTCTTTGGGTTGACCTGCTTCCAGCAGCTGTGGGGCACTTGGCTGCAGAGTTTTTCGGTGCCGCCCAGCTCTCCAAAGAGCAGATACCGCCGCTTCTCCTGCCAGTTTATATACTGCATGGGGCAGGAAAATACACGATTGACGGGCTCCTCATCCTCGACACCTCCCTTCAGGTGCCCATTCACACCCACGCCATGGCAAAGCTCATGGATGGCGAGCCATTGTTCCACTGGCTTCACCAGCGCCCAGAGCTCCTGGTCCGTGAGGGCCTCCAACTTCTTGCGAGCCTGCTCCTTTTCCGCAAGCTCAGCCATCCAGGCCAAGCCTTCTGCATTTTCCTTCTTCTCCGGGTGGCGCAGCTCGTCCAGCATCCGGTCCCGGATGCGACGAAGCTTGTCGTGGATGCGCCCGGAGAAGACCACGATACCGTCCACTGTACGGGGCGTGCCAGGCTCACCGATGGGGCACTCCGACTTGGCCCACTGATCCTGCAGTGCAGTCACCATTTGGGCATGGGTCAGTTTCCCATCCGGGTCCTCCGGCACCTCAAGCTCCTTCACCACGGAGAGGTCCTTGTTGATGAGCGAGGCAAACTTCCCGCCCCCGCTGGCGAAGCTCGCATGGGTATCCACCTTGCGGTCCTTGGTCCAGACCTCGAGCACTTTGAAGGGATGGAGGCCCGTGGCCATCTGCAGTCGGCCGAGATCCACCAGGCCATCAGGATCGATCACGAAGTGAACTTTCTGACGGGGCTCGGGTCGGAGGTAATTGCGGCCTCCGTCACCCATCACCACCAGTCCTCGATACTTCTGGAAGAGGGTGAGACCGTCGCCCTTCCTAGCCTGTCCCGCCACTTCCGCCTCATCCCATTCGGAGGGCAGTCCGACGACCCCCTTGGCCTCCTGCCAGGCGTCGGCGATGCGGTTGCGGTCCTCGTCCTTGGGCAGCTGAATCGCAGAGAGTTCCTTCTTGTGGTAGGTGACCTTTAGTTCCTTGCCATCCTTGTCCTTGGCGGTGACCTTGAGCACACCCCAGGCGGCATAGTCAAAGGCCGACACCACTAGGGTCGCCTCCTGCACGAGGCCCTTGGTGCGCAGCTTGCGGTTCTCAGTCACCACGTCCATGGCTTGGTTTTCCGCCTTGCGGAGCCGCAGATCCAGGCCCTGCTGGTCGGGCTTGAGGGGCCAGTTGAGGCAGACACCGGGCTCCTGGCTGACGTCGGTCAGCTCGAAGGTGAACTCGGCCTGGGTGTCGACCTTCCGTCCAGAGGCTCCGGTGGCGCGGAGGCTGGCCGTCACCTTCACTGTGTTGCCGGGCCTGGCCTCGTCCTCCAGGTTGCCGAGGGGAATCCAGTTCTCGTACCCCGTAACTTCCACATCTACGTCCCCCAAATCCGGAAGGGTGGTTGTTATCGTGGCGGAATAAGAAACAGAGCCCTCGAATTCCTCCTTCGCCTGAAAACTGCGGGCCAAGGTCTTCGTGAGCTGACCCCAGGACGCGAGCTCTGCCTCGCTCAACTCCACGGTGTAGAGCCGCGCCTTCTCTGCCTCCGTGATCTCAAGGTTATCGATTCCCAGCACATGGAAGGGTGCATTTCCGACATGGGGACATGGGAGACCCTTCAGCACGAGTCGGGCGCCCTTGGCGGTGCGGATCAGCTCCGCATCAGCTTCGGCGCTCGGCGGGGTGAAGTGCGGAGGGTATATCCTGTGCTTGCGAGTGTTACCTTCAGTGGTCACGTAACTCCCCGCCCCCAGTGACTTGGTGCTCGCATGGGTGATCTGGCTGCCCTCCTTCCCGGTGCCCTCCGATGCATGGGAGAACACGTAAAACTGCAGCCGCTCCCCGGGCTTCAGCCCGAGCACACTGCGGCGCAGGCGGAAGAGATCCTTGGCCGCCATGCCGTGCCGGGGTCCATCCCAGTGGGTGCAGAGCCGGTACTCCTCCTGTCCCGTACAGCTCCAGGACATGCTGCCGCTCTGCCCGCCCTCCTTGGCCTGCACATAGAGCACCGGCTCCGGGTCGCCCTGGGCCCTGGCGTGGCTGCCAATTGCGATGAGAAGCAGCGCGAGGATCAGTCTCGGAAGGCGCATGGTGACTCCTATCGCGTTTAAAAATGGGATCGTTGCCTAGATGTTGGGTGTTGCTTTCACTTCGATGCAAAACGTTGCGGGCCCAGCTTCGTGGTTCCAAAAGCCTTGTTCGCCTCTAGTTCTGGAACTGGGCAGAGCGAAGGTGGCTCCGATCTCCACATGGGTGGGATCCACAACTCGGTAGTGGTAGGGCTGCCTAGTCACCCCATCGGTGGCGTGTTCCACAAAGGAATCCGGTTCGCGATTGAGATCCTCCAAACGTGCCGGAAGATGCCCTTGTCTCTGGTTGAAGGCTTCAATGCGGTCCTTGATGGCCACTAGATCCTGGATGCGCTGCTTGTCCTGTCGGTAGAGCTTTGCCTTGAGGGGGCTGCCTGCATTCCAAATGGCGATGGCCAGAACAATCCCGACCGCTCCTGCCAGCAGCAACCGCCCCTTCCCACGTGAGGTTCCTGTCTGGCTGGGTTCCGTTTCGTCCTTCCGGAGCTGCAAAAGGTAGTGGGCGAAAGCGGACCCCGCCAGCATCGCCACCATGCTCACCTTGAGGAAAAAGCGGAGGGTGATTTCTCCTTCCAAAAAGGTGAGGGTAAGCGTTATGAGATCACTCACCAGGGCCGTGGCTGCGGCGAAGAGGGTCAGGTAGGTGAGCCACCGGCGGATGGGCGAAATTCGCTGGCCGGGGTTGCGGCGGGCTTCCGCGGTGGCTAGATGATCCATGAAAAGGAACAGGGGAAAGGCCACTAGCATGGAGGCGATGCCCGAGCGCAGGGAACTGATCAAGTAGGTAAGTCGTTCCCCCTCGCCGGGCATGGGCAGCCAGAGATTTAGCAAATCGAAGGTGGTGGCACCGATGGCGAACATCCATGTAAACAGCGAAGAGAACAGCACCAGGAAAAGGAAGGCTTCCTTGGGCGAAGTCGAGGCGCTCTTCCGAGGTACTGGCAGGGTGAGATCCGTATCTACGTAGGCATGCAGCGCCGTGCGGATTTCCTCGGGGCTCCAACCTCCCTTTTCGAGGGCCTGGGCAATCTGCTCCCGAGATAGGCCCTGGGAAAGGGCTTGGTGAACGAACAGATTCAGAGGCTGACTCATGGGCACCGCCTGGGAATTGGAATTACCGCCATGATACTCGGCAGGAAATCCAAGGCTCAGTGCTTATTCCGCCTGGGTGAGCTCCGGCATTGGAAGAGCCGCAACCTTGGCCTTAAGCCGCTTTTCATCCAGCCCTCGCACAAAGGCCGGATTGGCGATCCAGATGCGGTTGAACTGGAAGGTGTGCATCTCTTTCAGCGCATCCTCGGCCTTCCAGCCCTGCACCACGATGCGGTAGGCGGCGGCGTTGTAGCCGGTGCGATCCCGACCCTGGGCGCAGTGGATGAATACGGGCCAGTTGGCAGGATCTTCCATCACTTTCAGGAAGGCGGCAATGCGAGCTTCACCGCCGTGCCAGGCCCGGGAGGGGATGCGCAAATAGCGGAGGCGAGTCCCCTTCAACAAGGGCAGATCATCGCGGTCGTGCCGAAAACTCACGATGGTTTTTGCCCCGGCCTTTTCGAGTTCCTTGAAGCCTTCGGTGGTCGGCTGGCTGCCACGCCAAAGGGCGGCGTCGAGCTTGGCAAAGTTGGTCACGCCGGGCAGGCAGGTTGCACAGGGCGTGGCGGGTTCAACCCCTTGCGCCAGGACAGGCGGAGCCAGCAGAAGCAGGATGAGGGCGGCAGCAGAGAGATTCATCCCAGCAGAATACGTTGCCTATCGTGCCTCGGGCCTCTGATTTTTGTCGCTGTTTTGGGTGTGTGGTTGATTCCCCACTTGTGGGGTTTTCTCTTGTCAAACCAGATGCCGAATAACGCCGCAGACCTATACTTCCATCAGCATTCCCAATGCATGCCCATTTTTGGAGGTCTACCATGCGAGTGATGCAGTTGTGCCTATTGTTCCTGCTCTGTCTGCCCATGGCAGCACAAGTCAAGAAGGTGGTCCCCAAGGCACCCCTCAAGGCGGTGGAGGGCGTTTCCAAACAACCCTTGGTCACGGACTTTGTCATTCGGGATTGCCGGTTTGAAACTGTCGGAAAGGACGTGCGTGCCATCGCGACCCTTTTTAATTCGGGGACACAGGGGGCTTCCTTCCAAACGGGTCAAACGATGGCGGTGCTCTCGATGCGTGGGGCGAACCTTCTCTGTAAGGCTCCCGGCGGCGGCTACTTCCTGGATCGCGGCGCGACGATGGAAGTCAGTCAACTCCTGAAATCGGTTCCCGTGGGTACCTACCCGGCAACCTGGAAGGCCAATCCGGATCGCGTGGTTCCGGAAAAGGATTTTGCGAACAACGAAAAGGCCTGTGAGTTGGTGGTTGCCGCCCCCCAGGGGCCCCTTCCGGATCTCGTTATTTCAAGCCTCACGGTCCACCCCCTGAGTGGCCCGCCCAGCACGGTGTTCGAATTCAAGATCACCATCACCAATGTGGGGGATGCCAAGGCTCCTGGCAGCACCAGCCTTTTGTGCCGTCTCCTGCTGGATGGTGTGTCCTTCACGGGCGTTGCCGGGTGGTCAGGCTACGTGGACCTCGCTCCGGGGCAATCCCTTGTCCACACGATCCGCACGAATACGCCGCTCGCGCCGGGTATTCATGAATTCAAAGCCCGGGTCAATGCTGGGAATAGACTGATCGAAAAAAACGAAGCCAACAACGAAGCCAGCTGCACCGTCATCGTTCAATAAACGAAAGGGAGCACCTGCAAAACAGGTGCTCCCTTTCGTTTCAGCAGAACACGTCGCGCTGCCCAGCCTTTACTTCCGCCACCATGCCTTCGGTGTGCTGGCGAAGTTGGTTGGGCATCTGCTCCAGGCACTTGCCGATCACCTTCCAGCCGATTTCCACGGTGGCGGGGCTGGCGTAGTCTTCCAGGAATTCCACAAAGGTGCTCACGGCGTTGGGCTGGCAGTGGGTCTTGATATCGCCGGGTTTGGCCATGTCCATGAAATCGGCGCCCACGCGGCCAAGGCGATAGCAGCCAGTGCAAAAGCTCGGCATGAAGCCATGCTCGGCGAGATCCCGCACGACCTCGTCCAAGTTGCGGTGATCGCCCAGGCTGAATTGAGCGCTGTGTTCATTCTCGTTGCCGTATCCACCTGGGTTGGTGCGGCTGCCCGCGCTGATTTGCGATACGCCCAGTTCCAGGCAGTCTCGGCGGATTTCGGCGCGCTCGCGGGTGCTCAGGATGATGCCGGTGTAGGGCACCGCTAAGCGCAGGATCGCGATGATCTTCTTGAAGTCTTCGTCACCCACGGCGTGGGGGGGATTTTCAGAAAGTTCGCTGCCTTCGGCGGGTTCGATGCGGGGGATGCTGATGGTGTGCGGGCCGCAGCCGAAGCGCTTCTCCAGGTGCTCAGCGTGCTGCATGAGGGCCAACACTTCGAAGCGCCAGTCGGTGAGGCCAAAGAGCACACCCAGGCCGACGTCTTCGATGCCTGCTTCCATGGCGCGGTCCATGCACTCCACGCGCCATTCAAAGTTTCGCTTCTTGCCACCTAAATGAACCTGCTCGTAGGTGGGTTTGTGGTAGGTCTCCTGGAAGGTGATGTAGGTGCCGATTTCGACTTCCTTCAAGCGGCGGAAATCCTCGACGCTCAAGGGCGCGATTTCAACGTTCACGCGGCGAATTTCGCCTTTTCCTTCCTTGGTGGCATAGACCGTTTTAATGGCCTTGAGCACGAAATCGAGACCTTCCTTGGGGTAGGCTTCGCCGGCCAAGAGCACGATGCGCTTCTGACCTGTGCGGATCATGGCACGAGTTTCTTCAGCGATTTCGTCGGTGGTCAACGTTCGGCGTACGAGGGTTTTGTTGGAGGCACGGAAGGCGCAGTACACACACTCGTTGCCGCAGAGATTCGATACATAGAGCGGAGCGAACAGAACAATGCGATTGCCGTAGATCTCTTCCTTCACCTTCTTCGCGGTGTGGTACAACTCGTCGAGCAGTTGAGGCTCGGTGATATCCATGAGATGGGATACGTCCTCTTTGCTGAGCCCTTTCATCAAGGCTCCCTTGGCCAGAATTTCCCTCACCTGCGCCTGGTCATGGCCCTTGGCTTGGTTGAGCGTTTGGTAGATGGCGCTCTCGTCGACTTGGAAGGCGGTTCCGGCCGTGCTCATGGTGATCTCCTCGGCGGATTTTGAGAATCCGTCTCTGAAAAGTATACGTTGCCCGCCCGACCACTGATATCGGCGCCCTGGATCGGGCCAAACTTTATGATCACTGCTTCGATTGAAAAGACCGGCGGCTTGTTCCGTGATTTTGCGCACGATCCACCCAAGGCTAGGCAGGGCCGATGGTTCAATTGATTTGCGCCCCCATCACATTGCGAGGGAGGCGGTTCTTTGCGGCCCAAACCACTAATTTCATTCGGTTCATCACCGAGGAGTGCCCGCATGCCCGATTTTCGTATCAAGGATCACCCTGTTCTCACTACGCCGGGAGATGCCACCGTTCCTTTTTCCTGGAAAGGTCAGGAAATGAAAGCCAGGGAAGGCGAGGTTATTTCCTCGGCCCTCTTTGCCAATGGAGTGCGGGTCTTTGGTCATCACCACAAGGATGGTTCACCTCAGGGCATTTACTGCGCCAACGGCCAGTGCGCCCAGTGCTCCGTGGTTGCCGATGGCCTTTCGGTGAAGTCTTGCATGGTGGCGGTGAAGCCCGGCATGAAGGTGGAACCCCTGGAAGGCAAGGCCGGACTTATCGACGTGGTCGGCGCTTTGCAATTCCATGAGATCGAAACGATCGACACCGAAGTGCTGATTCTCGGCGGCGGCCCCGCGGGCCTGAGCGCCGCCATCGAACTTGCCAAGGCGGGGGTCGGCGTGATCCTCATCGACGATAAAGCAGCGCTGGGTGGCAAGCTCGTGCTCCAGACGCACAAGTTCTTCGGTTCCATCGATGCCTGCCATGCGGGAACGCGTGGCATGGACATCGGCGAAAAGTTGGAAGCTCAGGTTCGCAGCTATGAAAATGTGCGCATCTGGACTGAAACCACGGCGCTTTCCGTGTTTTCCGATCGCAAAGTAGGCGTGTTGCGGCAGGGCCATTACGTGCTGGTGCGGCCCCAGATCATGTTGGTGGCCACCGGTGCCCGTGAACGTTCCCTCGTCTTCAATGGCAATAGCCTTCCGGGCGTCTATGGTGCCGGCGCCTTCCAGACCTTGGTGAACCGCGATCTTGTGCGTCCTTCGGAACGCCTCTTCGTCATCGGCGGTGGCAACGTCGGCCTCATCGCGGCCTACCATGCCCTTCAGGCCGGGATTCAGGTCGTGGGTCTGTGTGAAGCCCTGGATGAATGTGGTGGCTACAAGGTGCACAAGGACAAACTGGTGCGCATGGGCGTGCCCATTCATACCCGCCACACAGTGGTGTGTGCCAACGGGACGGAAGAAGTCGAAAGCGTCACCATCGCGCAACTGGATCCTGCCTGGAAGATCATTCCCGGCACCGAAAAGACCTTCACCTGTGACACCGTGCTGGTGGCCGTGGGCCTGGAGCCCGTGGATGAATTCCTGCACAAGGCCAAGGAATATGGCCTGCCCTATTACGCGGCGGGCGATGCAGAAGAAATCGCGGAAGCTTCGGCCGCCATGTTCACCGGGAAAATCCGTGGCTTGGAAATCGCAAAAGCGCTGGGTCGTGATGTGGGCGAAGTTCCTCCCGAATGGCACCGCACAGCAGAAGTTTTGAAGAGCCGCCCCGGCGCCACCATCACCGAAGAAATTCCTGATGACGAAAAGGGCGTGTTTCCCATCTTTCATTGCAGTCAGGAAATTCCTTGCAATCCCTGCACGTCCATCTGCCCCAAGGGCGCTATCACCATCGAAGGCAGCGATATTTTGGGCCTGCCGATGTTCAACGAAGAAGATTGCATCGCCTGCGAACAATGTGTGGCGGTGTGTCCTGGCTTGGCGATCACCTTGGTGGATTTCCGCAAAGCTGATGAAAACGACGCCATCGTTTCCATTCCCTACGAATTCCCCGGCACCAGCATCAAGGAAGGCGACATCGTCACCGTGCTGGATACGCTCGGCACGCCATTGGGTAATGTGCCGGTCGTGAAGGTGCGTTCGCCCAAGTTCGCGGACCATGCGCTACTGGTGAAGGTTAAGGCTCCGGCTGATATTGCCAAACTGATCGCGGGCATCCGAGTGCAAGAGGCTTGGGTTACCGAGCCCGCCGAAGACAAGGTGGAGCGCCTGGGTGATGACGAAATCGTGTGCCGCTGCGAACGTGTGACGGCTGGTGAAATCCGCGCCCTGATTCGCAAGGGTGTGCGCGACATGAATGAACTGAAGGCCGCCACCCGCGCAGGCATGGGGGCTTGCGGTGGCAAGACCTGCCCCAGCTTGATCAAACGCATCTTCCGGGAAGAAGGGGTGCCCGAAAAGCAGATCACGGACTTCACCAAGCGTCCGGTCTTTATCGAAGTTCCCTTGGGCGCCTTTGCCGGCGTTGTGACGGGCGAAGGCCCGGCGGTGGATACCGCGCATACCCACGCCGTTGGCGCCTTCCAGGGAGGTCTGTGATGAGCAGCGCCATTTACGACGTCATTGTGGTGGGTGCCGGTTCGGTGGGCATGCCCGCAGCCATGAGTCTGGCGGAGCAGGGCATGAAGGTGCTCTGCATTGATCAGTTCGCCAGCCCTGGCCAAGGTTGCAACAAGGCCGCCATCGGTGGCCTGCGGGCCACGCATTCGGCTCCCGCCAAGATCAAGCTATGCCTGGAATCGCTGAAGGCCTTTTCCACCTGGAAGGACACCTACGGCGATGACCTGGAATGGCGCCAGGGCGGCTATCTCTTTGTAGCCTATCGGCCCAAGGAGGAAAAGATCCTGAAGGATCTCCTGGTCATCCAGAAACGCCACGGCCTGAACATCGATTGGTACGAGAAGAACGAGCTTCTGAAAATCGCGCCCGCCCTCAATCCCGAGAGTCTCATCGGTGGCACCTTCAGCCCCGAGGATGGCGGCGCTTCGCCCATGCTCAGTTGCCTGGCCTTCCATCGCCGTGCAGTGGAGCTGGGCGTGGAATGCCGCTTCAACGAGCGCGTAACCTCCATCATTCGCCGCAAGGGCAAGGTGGTCGGTGTGCGTACGGACAAAGGCGGCTACGCCACCGAATGTGTAATCAACGCCGCGGGGCCCTGGGCACGGCAGTTGGCTCAGGCCGGTGGTTTGGACGCCCCCGTGGTGCCGGATTGCCACGAGGCGGGCATCACCGAACCCGCCGCGCGTTTCCTGGATCCCATGGTGGTGGATATCCGCCCCGCACCGGGTTCGGTGAACTATTACTTCCACCAGATTCATCCCGGCCAAGTCGTCTTCTGCATCACGCCCGACCCCGCTATTGTGGGTTCGGATCGGCGCGAGACCAGCGCCTTCTTGCCGATGATCTCCCGGCGCATGGTGGATCTGATGCCCAAGCTGGCGAATCTTAAAGTGCGGCGCACCTGGCGCGGGCTCTATCCCATGACGCCCGATGGCAGCCCCTTGGTGGGTCGTTCCACCGAGTTGGAAGGCTACATCGATGCCATCGGCATGTGCGGCCAAGGCTACATGCTTGGTCCCGGCGTGGGAGCCTTGGTGGCGCGCCTCGCCGCGAACCGACTCCAAGATGGTGACGAAGCCATTCTTCAGGAACTCAGCCCCAGCCGTGTGTTTGGTGGCATCGAAGCCTTGAAGTAAAAAACAACCGGGGGGCGGAATTTCCGCCCCCCGGGTTCGATGCAGAGATGCGCGTCTAGTTGACGGGTGTTTCAATGCGGCGGGTTTCGATATTGGCGCCCACGACGCGGACATCAATTTCAACCCGGCGGTTCTTGGCTTGGCCTTCCTTGGTCTTGTTTTCTGTCAGGGGTACGTCGGGACCCTTGCCTTCGGTTTCGATGGAGGCCTGTGGAATACCTGCTTCCACGAGAATCTTGGCAACTGCATCAGCCCGGCGCTTGCTGAGGGCCTTGTTGAAGGCAGCCTTGCCGAGGGAGCTGGTATGGCCGCTGACCAAGAGTGTATAGGTGCCCGTGTAGGTCTTCAGGCTCTCGGCGACTTTTCGAATGGCCTGGATGCCTTCGGCCGAAAGGTCATTCTTGCCGTTGGCGAAGTGCAGCACCGCTTCATCCAGCACGATCTTGGCGGGTGGTGGGGGGGGAGGTGGTGGAACCGCCTTGGGGACTTCGGGCTCGGGAGGTAGCAGGGGTGGCGGTGGGGGAATTGGGGGCTCGGACTTCGGTACGAAAACAGGTGGTGGCGGTGGTTCGGGTGCGGGCGTCGGGGCCGGTGCCGGGGCCTTTTTCCCCTCGCCCCAGACATAACCGACTCCTAGTAGAGCCAGCGCTTCGGTGTGGTGCGTGGAAGACAGGTGAACCCGCACGACCTTGAGATCGAATTGCGCCACAAACTGCTTGGAAAGGTGGCCCAGTAAGCCCGCGCCGGCATGGATATTCAACTTGGTGGCATCGCTCGTCAGGAAGGGCGGGTGCAAACGGCTTCCACCGATGCCAGCTGCCAAATAGGGGTACCAGTTATCCGCACCGGGGCGAAGGTTGAAGAGCACCGAGCCCAGGCCCAGGTATTCATGGCCGGAGATCGTGCTATTGCGAAGATCCTGACCCGCCCGAATGGCCTTCAAATCCATACCCCAGCGGTTATCGAACCAAGTGCCAACACTAAGGCCAACAGCGGTTCCACTTTCATAGATGTTGCTACTTGAGCGGAAAGCCCCGCCCACCTGCACCGAACCCCAGGTCTGGCCTTCCTGAGCCGCGAGGCTGAGGGCTGTGCCCAGCAGCAAAAGACTGGCAAGTTTTTTCATGAAAACTCCTATGGGAAGGAAGAGCTGCAAACCACGCTCAGGCCAGTACCGCTTGGCTTTAGAGAAGGCTTTCAAGCATAAGTTGCCAGTTGATAGGGCTGTGTTCCAAAGAGGCCTGCTTCGTTGCAGGCCAAGGGTAACTCTTATCTTTGGATTTTCAAGGCATCCCAGCTTTCCAATGCCTGAAAACGCACGCGCCTCCCGGCCCAGGAAACCCGTTGGAAGGTGATATTTCCGGGCCAGGGAACTCGGTCTAGATAGGTCCGAAGGGCCAATTGGAGGCGCAATCGCTGCGCATAGGAAAGGGCGGTATCGGCGGCCGTCCAGGCTCCGGGCCTGCGGGCCTTGACTTCCACCAGACGCAGTTCAGCGCCACGGGCCAGGAGAAGATCCATTTCAAAGCGGCCCACCTTGAGATTGTGGGCGATGATATCCCAACCGCGCAGCCACATGAGCCAGAGCGTAGCGCGCTCGGCTAAGCGTCCGGCAGCGCGGGCGCGGTGGCCACGGAGGCTCGTTGAGTGATCTGGTTTGGGCATGGGATACCCAGGATACCGGTGGGTGATATTTCGGGGAATCGACTTCAACTAGAGATATTCCTCCTGGAATGGCCGCAAGGCTCTGATCCGGAATCGTTCAACCTTCTCCCGTGCAATCGCAAACGTAAAATCCGATCCATGGCGCATTGTCAGGGCTGTATTCTGGCTGCATGGATGAACGCAAGGCACTACTTGATCCGATTCATCGGGAGTTCTACTCCTTTGGTTCCTTGGGACTGGTTTTTCGATAACCATGGCGATTCGTACCAATATCGAAAAAAGCCAAGCCTTGAAGCGCAAGTTGGCGGATCTTCCCAAATCGCCCGGCGTTTATCTCTACCGTGATCAGGAAGCCAACCTGCTCTACGTAGGCAAGGCCAAGGTGTTGCGGAACCGGGTCAAGAGCTACTTCCAGCAGCAAAATCTGGATGCTAAGACTCGACGACTCGTGGGTCGCATCTGGGACCTTGAATTCATTGTTTGCGAGACTGAGTTGGAAGCCTTGGTGTTGGAGAACAACCTCATCAAGGAGCACTTCCCCCCCTTCAATATCTTGCTGCGGGATGACAAGAGCTATCCCTACGTGAAACTCACCTGGAAAGACGATTTCCCCCAAGCCTTTGTCACGCGCCGAGTGGTAAAGGATGGCTCGCTGTACTTCGGCCCTTTCTTTCCGGCCAGCACGGCCTATCGCACCGTGGAATTGGTGTATCGATTCTTTCAATTGCGCGATTGCGATTTGGTGATCGATGGCAAGCGGGCGAGAGCCTGCATGAAGTACCAGTTGCACCGCTGCACGGCGCCCTGCATTGGCGTGGTGAATGCCGAGGCCTACCGCGAACAGGCCAAGGAAGCGCGCCTCTTTCTGGAAGGCAAGCGCGACGAATTGAAGTCGCGGCTGGAAACGGCCATGTGGAAAGCCGCGGAGAATCATGCCTTTGAACAGGCCGCCCAGCACCGGGATTCCTTGCAGCAATTGGACGCTTGGTTTACGAAACAAAAGGTCGCCACGGTGGACCAGGAGGATATGGATCTCTTTGGTAGCGCGGTGCTGGATGGTCGGGCTTGCATCCATCGGTTGGTGATGCGCGAGGGTCGCATGGTGGGGCGAAAAGAGTATCTGCTGGATGAAGTGGAGACCTTCGACGGCGCTTTGTTGGCGCAGGTGCTCCAACGCATCTATGCCGTGGAGCCTGTGCCAGCCAGGCTCTTGGTGGAAGTGGAACCCGACGATATGGAACTGTTACGGGATTGGCTGGGGGGTATGCGCGGTGCCAAACCCACTATTCGCGTGCCGCAGAAGGGCGAAAAATTGGATCTTCTGGCCATGGCTCAGGAGAACGCTCGTTTGGCCTTGGAGCGAAAATTCGAGCCTGCGCGTCTCAATCAGGCGGTATTAGAGGGTTTGCAGGCATTCCTGGGATTGGCGCACCTGCCACGGCGCATCGAATGCTTCGATATCAGCCACGGCCAGGGACGCGAAGTTGTTTCTTCCTGTGTGGTATTCACGGATGGCATTCCCGACAAGGCTAATTACCGTCGCTTTAAACTCTCCAACGAACAAAACGACGACTTTGCCAACATGCAAGAGACCGTAAATCGGCGGTACCGCAGGTTGCGCGATGAGAACCGCGAGATGCCTGATCTGGTGTTGATCGATGGCGGCCTAGGCCAATTGCATGCGGCGCAGGAGGCGTTGCACGAGTTGGAACTGGATCATTTGGAACTTGGCTCGTTGGCGAAGAAGGAGGAACTGGTTTATCGGCCGGGTTCCTCCGAACCGCTGCGCATTCCGAAATCGAGCCCGGTGTTGCAATTGCTCCAGCGTATTCGGGACGAGGCGCATCGTTTCGCCATCACCTACCACCGCGCCCTGCGGGCGAAGCGCACGCTGCAAACCGAATTGACGCAGATTCCAGGCGTCGGTGATGCGACCGCCAAGAAATTGCTCCAGACCTTTGGCAGCGTCACCAAGGTGCGGGAAGCCGGTATTGGCGATCTCGAAACCGCCGTGGGCAAGGCTGCGGCTCAGAAGGTCGAGGTTTGGCGCCTTAAGTCGTAGCGACAAAACCACGGATTGGCCCGATGGTGGGCCGACATAAAGGTCCGTAGCAAAATAACCTGAACAGCACAGGTTCTTTTGACACGGTCCTTAAGGCTTGATTCCCTCAAGGGCGAGCAGGTCCTTCTTGGCGGCCTTGCTCCCGGCTTCGGCGGCCTTGCGGTACCAGCGAAGGCCTTCTTCTCGGTTCTGGGGGGCGTTCAGGCCGTTGTAATACATAACGCCCAGGGTTCGCATGGCGGCGGCGTCGCCCTTTTGGGCCTTGTCGTAGTACCCGCGAAGGGCGGGAGGAATTTCCACCACGGGCGCTTGGGTCTCGGTAGGCATTACGGGGTCGGGGTTCGCTGTAACCTCGGCAGATGTTTCTTCGGTTTTTTGGGAGGACGGGTCGCCAAGACCCAGGAGCTCCGGCTTTACAAGGTAGGTTCCGCCAACTCCTCCACCGAGGAGCAGGGTCGCGAGCGTGGCCCATACCCAGCCCGGCGTTCCTCGCTTGGGGGTGGCGGGTACGGGTGGGGCTTGGTGATGGGCAAGTTGAATTTCGGGGATATCGTGGGTCCGCTGGGGATCTTCGGCCATCGGCAGGCCAACGGAAAGGACCTGAGCTTCTGCCGGAGGCAATGGTTCACCGGTGCTGCAAATCTGGGTGACAGCGGCAGGGGGTGCCACGGCTAACACTTGTGTTTGCTGAGGATCTTGGGCGCTCATTTTCAGAGTCGCCTCGACAGTGGGCAGAACGGATAGGACTTGGGTTCTCTCTGGTTCTTCGGCAATGGAAATTTGGGTCGTTTCGGCCAAGGGAGCCACGGGAAGGGCTTGTGTTCTTTCCAGATTTTCAGGCGGCGTCGGCTCGCCTGTCTTCATGGAACGGGTCGTGTCGGGAACCCCGAGGATCGACAAAATCTCGGTTTCTGCCCCGCGCAAAGCCATCTGAATTGGCAGTGCTTGGGTGGCATCCTCGTCCCGGGGGGGCGGGGCTTCGAGCATGGAGAGCTCCGGCGGCAGGACGATCAAGGGTTGGGTGTCTTGCTTGGGTAAGGGAAACTTTTGGGTGGATTCGGAATCGCTCATAGGGTTTCCCAGGGACAAAGGACTCGTTGAATGGGTGTTCAGGCGGCTTGAACCCTGATTTCGCCAAAGGCTTCGGATTGGACCAGCTTGACCTTGCCGGTGCGCATGAGTTCCAGCAGGGCCAGAAAGGTGATCACGAGATCATCCCGGGTTTGGGCGGTGGCGAGCAGACCACTGAAGGGCAACCAGAGACCACCGTCGAGTTCCTTTAGAACCTCGGCAATGCGTTGGTCGAGGGTTTTGGGGGGCGTGCGCACTTCCACCGGCGGCGGGGGCAACAGGCGCTTCAGGGCCTCGCGGTAGGCACCCAGGAGATCCACTAGGGTGGCTCGAATGGGCTGGTCTTCCACGCGGGCATGTTCCTGAATATCCATGCCCTTGGTAAAGACCACCGCTTGCCATTCGCCTTCGCGCAGCACCAATTCCTTGGTGGCTTCCTTCATGGCCTGGTAGCTGAGGAGCCGCTGAATTAATTCTTCACGGGGATCGGCTTCTTCGCCCTCTTCGGCGGGCAGGGAGGGTAGCATCAGGCGCGACTTGATCTGGATGAGTTGGGCGGCCATGGCGATGAATTCCGCGGCAATTTCCAGGTTCAACTCTTCCATGAGCAGCAGGTAGTCCATGTACTGCCGAGTTACATCGGCCATGGGCAGATCGAGAATGTCCAGCTTGTGCTCGCGAATCAGGTGCAGCAGAAGATCCAACGGACCCTCGAAGGCATCCAGTTGCAGCGACAGATCGCGAAACTTGGTCTCGAAGCCCTTGGGGGATTCGAAGGTCCTTGACACTTCGGACGGGGTTTCCTGAGGGATTTCATCCATAGGCTCCATTCTACCTCTTCCCAAATCGATGGAGAGAAATCACCTGGATCCGGCATCCTAGGTGGTATGGCACGTCCCCCCGTTCTTCCCGGACCCCGGCCCTCGTGGCTGAAAATCAAAGTCCCCGCGGCCGAAGTGACCGCCGAGGTAGAGCGGCTGATGCGCTCCAAGAAGCTTGTAACAGTCTGCGAAGAGGCCCGTTGTCCCAATCAGCATGAATGCTGGGGCATTCATCGCACGGCCACCTTCATGTTGCTGGGGGAGACCTGCACGCGGCATTGTGGTTTTTGCAATATCGGCAAGGGCAAGCCCGGCGCGGTGGACCCCGGCGAGCCCCAGCGCGTGGCCGAGGCCGTAGCGACTCTGGGGCTGAAATTTGCGGTGGTGACCAGTGTTAATCGCGATGATTTGCCCGATGGCGGGGCCGATCATTTCGCCCAGACCATCCGATGGATCCGCACCCTGCTGCCGGAATGCGGTGTGGAAGTTCTGATCCCCGATTTTCAAGGCCGTCAGCCCGATTTGCTGACCGTGCTGACCGCCAAGCCCGATGTTCTGAATCACAACGTGGAGACAATTCCTCGCCTCTACAAGCGAGTGCGCCCCGATGCCAATTACGGCCAGAGCATGACCCTGCTTTCCCGCGCCGCCACCTGGCGCGATACCCACGCCCCGGATACCCGCATCAAGAGCGGCATCATGGTGGGCCTGGGCGAAACGCCCGAAGAAGTGCTGGATCTCATGAAGGACTGGCGGGCAAGTCGCGTGGATATTGCCACCCTGGGCCAGTATCTGCCGCCTTCGGAGCACCATTTGCCCCTGGTGCGTTTTGTGGCGCCCGAGGAGTTTGAGATGTACCGGCGTAAAGGCCAGGAAATGGGATTTCAGAAAGTGCAGTCCGCGCCGCTCGTGCGCAGCAGTTATCACGCGGCGGAGAGCTTTTCTGTGAGTTCCTGAAAAAACGAGTCCACGGATGAACACGGATAAAAGAATGAAAAAAAGGGGTTAGGGGGCTGCCGCAAGCGAATTAAAAGCTTGGCCTTCTCTACTTGAGGGGAAAAAACACCCATCCGTCTTTCGAGTTTTCTTTTGTATCCGTGTTCATCCGTGGACAATCTTTTTCCCTTGCCCCCCACAAAACCCCATCCCAGACTCGACCCATGCCGAAACTCGCCGTTATCCATCACCGCCACGAAGACTGGGTTGCCGCCCTCTCGGAAGCCGAACCCCGCCTGGAGATTCGCGGGTGGCATCCCAGGGACGCCATAGAGGCCGATTCGGCTTGGTTGGCGGATACCGAAGCTCTGTTTACTTGGCGGTTCCCCGAGGGCTTTCTGAAAAAAATGCCCAGATTGCGCTGGATTCAAAACAGCGGGGCAGGGGTCGATCATCTGGTGCAGCATCCCGAGATCGCACCGGAGATTCTGATCACGCGCGCCGATGGGCAGTTCGGGCTCTGGATGGCGCGCTATGTCTGTGGGCATTTGCTGGCGGAAGCGCAGCGGTTGGAGGAATGCTCAATCGCTCAACGACAAGCCCGCTGGGAGGGCAAATTGCTGCCCGAAGATTTGACGGGTCAATCCGCCTTGGTGGTGGGATTTGGGCGCATCGGTCGCCAGATCGGTCGAGCGCTGCGAGAGCTGGGCCTAGAGGTCCACGGCTTTGTGCGGAGTGGGCGCGCTGACGAGGAATTCCCCTTGCACGGCATCGCGGAACTTGCCCAGCATTTGCCCAAGGCGCGGCTGCTGGTGTTGTGTGCGCCTCTTACCGATGAAACGCGTGGCATGGTGGATGCACGGTTATTGGCCCATGGGCATGCGGGGCTGACCCTCATCAATGTGGGGCGAGGCGATCAGGTGGTGGTGCCCGATCTTCTGGAGGCCTTGGATTCGAATCATCTGGGCCATGCGGTGCTGGATGTGTTTTCCTCGGAGCCGCTGGCCGAGACTTCGCCCCTTTGGGCTCACCCGAAGGTGACAATTACGCCTCACCACAGTGGTCCCTCCACCCCCAAGGCCATGATTCCCGATTTGCTCGAAAACCTTCGGCGCTATGCAGAGGGCCTGTTGCCACGGGATCTGGTCGACCGTGGTCGGGGCTATTGAGCGTGGATCCACGCGTTCTGCTCGACCGCCCCTTTGCACCGGATTATCCCGGGGATGGGCCCTGGCTCGACCTAATTGTTCGCGAACTGCTCGTCATTCCCGCCCGGCCGGGATTCCACCGCTGTCCTCGCACCGAGGCCCTCCAACGCTTGAATGAGGCCTTGGCGGCGCATCCCCAGGCGGCTGATCTTGAAGCCCGCATTCGCGCATTCTGGTCCCATACCAGTGCGGTGCGATTACTCGCTGAAATGGGACTACCGGACAATTCCAGCCTCCCCCGCGAGGCCATGCAACGCCTGATGGATAAGGTCATTCCGCGCCTCGATCATGCGGCGGACCTCTACGCCTGGCTGGATCGCCTGGATGTGAGTGAAGAAGATGCCCAATGGCTAATGGACTTGCCTGCTTCCTTGGTGGAGCCTTGGCGGTCCCTAGTTGAACCGGAACCCCAGGCCTTGGGAGAAGCGGCGCTGCTGCTCGCCTATCGAGCCTCGGCCCTGGGATTGAGCCGGGATTTTCTGCGCATCTGGCCGAAGGGAAGGGATCTGGATTCGCCCTTTGCACTACTGCCACTTGCCATTCGAGAGGTGATTCAGGCACCTGACAATCCGGAATCCTTGGCGAGGCTCCTGGCTCAGCTGACAAGTTGCCGTGGCGCAGTGGCCGCGGCCCACGGACACCTCGATGAATCGGGTGTTTCCACCGATCTTGCGTTTCGGATGGATCTGCTGGGAACCAAGCTAGGTCGCATTCAAACGCTCCTGGATTATTACCGGGGGCAAAAACCTGGATTGCAACTGGCGGCCGAAATGGTGGAAGGCTCGGCCAAACAGCACCGCTTGCTGCCACTCCTGCAAGCCAGCCTGCGGCGACTGGCCCTCAAGGTGGTGGAGCATACGGGCCACACGGGCGAACACTACTTGGTGCGCGACAGCCGGGAATACTGGGTTATGGCTCGAGCTGCCGCCGGTGGCGGCGCACTCACGGCCTTCACAACGTTGCTGAAATTTATTCTGGGCGGGTTGGGGCTGGCGCCTGGGCTGTATGGATTGGCCGCCACCGCCAACTACGCGGGCAGTTTCATTACCATGCAGTTTCTCCATTTCTCTCTGGCCTCGAAGCAACCTGCCGCTACGGCCGCGGCTCTTAGCGCCACGTTGGAGCGTTCGGATGGTATGGAACAGGAGGTTGATCTCATTGCCACGATCACCCGAGGGCAGGTGGTGGCAACCCTGGGGAACTTGCTGCTGACGATTCCGGTGGCCCTGGCGGTGGACGGGTGTTGGCGGATGGCAACCGGGCATTCCTTCCTGCCTCTCGATAAGGCCACCCAGACGTTGGAAAGCCTGCATCCTCTTCGTTCCTGGACCCTGCTTTTTGCGGCCATAACCGGTGCGATTCTTTGGCTCAGTAGCTTGGCCGGGGGCTGGGCTTCCAATTGGAGCGCCTATCGGGGCCTGCCTGAAGCTGTTGCGCAGAGCCCCCGGTTTCATCGCCTGTTCGGAGTTCCGCGTGCTGCCGAGCTGGGCAAAGGGCTGGATACTCATTTCCCCGGAATTGTGGCCTGCTTAACGCTGGGGCTCTTGTTGGCATTTGTGCCCATGGCTTCTGACTTCGTGGGCCTATCCGTGGAAGTTCGTCACGTCACGTTGAGCGCGGCCTCCGCAGCCTTTGCTATGGGCAGTGGGATGGCCGCAGGAGCGGTTCCCTGGGTGGCTCTGCTCTGGGCCATGGCGGGTGTTCTGCTCATCGGCTTCCTGAATTTCAGCGTCTCTTTCGCTCTTTCCTTGCGCTTGGCCATTCAGGCCCGCAATCTCGCGCCGGGTGGGCGGCGCGAGCTTCTGAAGGCTCTTCTTAGGGCCTTTTTGCACAACCCTGGTCGCTTTTTGCTGCCCCCCCAAAAATCTTGAACGTGGAGGCCTTGCTATGAGGGCTGTTATCCAGCGGGTGAAGCGGGCTTCTGTGAAGGCCGGGGAGATGGAGGCCACCATTGGACCGGGTCTGATGGTGTTAGTTGGGCTAGAGGAGGGCGATACCGAAGCCACCTGCGAGTGGGCCGCCACCAAGATCGCCAGTTTGCGGGTGTTTGAAGATGGCGACGGCAAAATGAATCTAGGTCTTTCGGATATCGGTGGTGAAATCCTGGCCATCAGTCAGTTCACGCTGGCCGGTAGCATCGTCAAAGGTCGCCGACCCTCCTTTGATCGCGCCATGAACCCCGAGGCCGCGCGAATCTTGTTTCGGCACTTTCTTGAATTACTGAAAGTGCAGTATGCCCAGGTGAAATCCGGCTTTTTTCAGGAGCACATGGAAGTGGAACTGGTGAACGATGGGCCGGTGACGTTCATTCTGGAGCGCTGAGGCTCGCCCTAGAACAGCATCCGCGAATGCTTTTCGATATCCCGCACCACCTCATGAATGCCACGCACCTGAACGACCATGTGGATGAAATCCGAGGGCAGCAGGGCCTGGGGTCCATCGCTGAGGGCGCGGTCGGGCTGGCAATGGGTTTCCACCAGCAGGCCGTCGGCCCCGGCGGCTACGGCCGCGCGGGCGCAGGGAATTACGAGATCACGGCGACCCGCCGCATGGCTGGGATCGGCCATCACGGGCAGGTGCGTGAGAGCCTTGGCGGCGGGGATGACGCTGACATCGAGCGTATTGCGGGCGTGATCGGCCCAGGTGCGGATGCCGCGCTCGCACAAAATGACATTGCGATTGCCTTCGGACAGCACGTATTCGGCGGCAAAGAGCCACTCTTCCAACGTGGCGGCGGGGCCACGCTTGAGCAGGATGGGTTTTTCCGAGCGCCCCGCACGGCGCAGTAGGGCGAAATTCTGCATATTGCGAGCGCCGATCTGCACGAGATCCGCGACGCGTTCCACCTCCTCGAAGGTTTCCACCTCGGTAGCCTCGGTGACGATGCCCAAATCGAAGGTGTCACGGACTTCCTTTAGTAATTCCAGGGCTTCGGTGCCCAGGCCCTGAAAGGCATAGGGGCTGGTGCGAGGCTTATAGGCGCCCGCGCGCAGGAGCTTTACACCGGTTTCGGCCACATATCGGGCCACGGTAAAGAGCTGCTCGCGGCTTTCCACACCGCATGGGCCGCCCACAATCACCAATTCCTCGCCACCCACCTTCATACCGCGCACATCCACGATGGTTCGGCTGGCCACCACATCGGTTCCCGCCAACTTGTAGGGCGAAGTGATCGGCACCACCTTGGCCACACCGCCCATGGGCTCGAGGCGATCGGGCTTCAGGGCCTGCGAGGCGTGTGGAGCCAGAATGCTCAGGGCCATGGCGGTTTCCTGGGGGAAGGCCCGCACGCCGGCAGCCTCCAGGACTTCCAGCACCGCCTGAACCTGCTGCGGCGTGGCGCCGCGTTCCATGAGGATGAGCATCGGTTAACTCCTGGATCATGGTACGGCATGGCTGGAAAAGAATCGTGGCGATTGCACGAGCCGGGTTGGCCGCAATGTTTTAGGATGAGGGGCAAGAGGCCGCTCATGAAACGAGGCCGCTCATGAAACGTCTGCTCCTGATTTTCCCCTTGTTGGTTCTCGTAGCCTGTCAGCGGCCCGAGGTCGATGCATTCAGGCGCAACCCCGAGCCCATTCGGCTCACGTTTTCCGTTCCTGCTTCCGTTCCCGAAGGCGAGGACGTGGCTAAGGAATATGCCGCAGCGCTGCGGGCCCGCTTGGCCTCGCGCACCATGGTGGTGCCTGAAGGCGTAAAGGCCCCCGAGAATGCCGCCGAATTGCGCGTGACCATTACCGGTTGGCGAGCCCAGGGAGCCAAACCTTCTCCAGGGGCCGTGG
>JAIFMW010000127.1 GCA_020048105.1 Deltaproteobacteria bacterium
TGCCCTTCAACGGCGGCTGCTTCTGCCTTTTGAAGCTGCGCGATGGCCTCGATGCCGACGCCGTGCGCCAGCAACTCATCCATGAAGAAAGCGTGGGCGTGGTCAATCAGGGCGACCGCTACATTCGGCTGGCCTTCTGCTCCATCAAGGAAGCCAGCATCGATCCGCTCGTAGCGGCTCTTGAGCGGGTCTGCGAAAAAATGTAGTTCACATACAAACGTGATCTCTGTGCTGAGCAAAACGATCACGCAGAAGCATCGCGAACAGAGGTAGTAAGCGCAGCACTATTTCATGGCTGAGCCTTGGCTGGATACCATCAAACGGTCCACCCAACTAAAAGTCTCCCGTGAATACACCCACGCCATTGCCCTTCCAGCTCACCGAATTTCCCCCTGAGCGATTCCAGATTCTGGAATTGCTGGGGCAAGGCGGCATGGGCAAAGTGTTCAAGGCCCGGGATCGGCACCTGAATCGCCCGGTGGCCTTGAAGTTCATCCTGTCTCAGGAAACGCCAAATCTACTGATCCGTTTGGTGCTGGAGGCCCAGTACCAGGCTTCTCTGGATCATCCCCATATCGTCAAAGTCTACGGCGTAGGCACCTGGGAAGGGCGCACCTGCGTGATGATGCAACTGATCGCGGGCACCAGCCTGGATCAGATTGCACCCTCGCTCAGCATTTCGAAACGGGTCGAGCTCCTGGTCCAGGCCGCACGAGGCATCCACGCAGCCCATCTCCATGGCTTGATTCATCGCGATCTGAAACCCCAAAACATCCTGGTCGAAACCCGAGAAGGCGGAAGTCTGCACGCCTTCGTGATGGATTTTGGTTTGGCGAGAGCCACGGAATCCGAAAGCCTGACGTTAAGTGGCGCCATCATGGGTTCGCCCCATTACATGTCGCCCGAACAGGCCCTGGGTGGTCGGCTCGTGGAGGCCCGATCTGATATCTACAGCCTGGGTGCAACACTGTACGCCGCCGTGGTCGGCGCACCACCCTTCAGTGATTCTTCCGACGGGAAGTCCACCCGCTTGGAGTTCCAGGCTGCCGAAGCCGACTTGAGCCTGCCCGAGCCCGGTCGACTCTTGCCGGTTCCCCGCCTGGGTGCCCATGCATTGAGCGTGCTGCGCCGAGTCCTGGACGAAGAACCCGTGCCCCCTCGTCGCCTGAATCCCGACGTTTCCATGGATCTGGAAACCATCATTCTTCGATGTCTGGAAAAGGACCCCGCCCATCGCTTCCCTTCCGCCGCCGCCCTTGCGGATGATCTGGAATGCTACCTCGGAGGTAATCCCATCAGCGCGCGACGCGCCTCATGGCCGCGACGGGTACGAGCCTGGACCCGACAAAACCCTACCCTCAGTTCGGTCATCGCGGCGGGAGTGGTCGTTGGAATATTGGCTCTGGGAGCCAGCGGGATAGCCATGCGTCGCCTACGCCAGAAGGCTGAAATCGCAGCGCGCTTCGAACAAGCGGCGCAACAAAACGAGATCCGATTCCGCATGGGCACCCTGAGCCCTCAGCAAAACAGGGCTTCCGAAGTCACCAAGCTGCTGGCCCAAATGGAAGCCAAGAAGGCCGAAGCCCGCGCGATCGGCCCCATGGCATCAGGCCCAGGTGCCTTTTTCCAAGGTCGGGCACTCCTCATTTTGGGTCGCAATCGAGAGGCGTTGAAGGAACTCCAACACGCGTGGGACCAAGGTTTTCGTTCCCCCTTAGCGGCGCAGGCACTCGGTTCCGCACTTCTCGAAGTCTATTTTGAAGAGTCGCAACGCTTGACCGGGGGGCGCCAGCAACGGGAGGCAAACCGCCAGATCTTGACCCAGAAATACCTGCATCCCGCGATCACTTGTTTCCAGACAGGCGCATCGATCCCTGAGCGCAAAAATTTGTACTTAGCCCAGATTGCCTATCTTGAAGAAAGGGACGATGCCGCCCTAGAGCTTGCCGGTGCAGAATTAGCCCTCACACCTTGGACCGTTGAAGCCCACCGACTGCGCTTTCTAGTCTGGAGTCGTCGCGCCGAAACAGCACAGGATTTGGCGACCTTCGAAAACCATGGCCGGGAAGCCGAACGGCATTTGCAGACCCTTACCGAGATCGCTCGGGGTGATTCTCGGAGCCACTTGGTGGCCGCTCAATGGTGGATCTTCAAGGGTGGACGATTGGCGTTTCGATACCGGGTATTTCAACCCGAACTGATTCAAAAAGGCCTAGACCTGGCCACCGAAGCCTCCCAGTTGGATCCCACCTCTGCGGCGCCATTCGCCCTGCGAGCCGAAGCCTGGGGCCGCATGGCCGATGTGCTAAGCCTCGCGGAACGTCCGGCTTCGGAAATCCAAAAATGCAATGACCAAACCCTAGCGGATGCAGATCGTGCCCTCCAGTTGAATCCGAATTCCCTCAACGCCTTGCTGTCCAAAGCCTTTACTAAATTTCTGAGAACCGAAGCAGGAATGGGAAAAACCGGGGATCTGGAAGAGGCCCTTATTCATGTGAACCAGGTAATTCAGATCGATGATCACGCTTCGGAAGCCTATCGCTTGAAAAGTCTGATTCATGATTTTCAAGCCGAGGAAGCTGCGCTAAAGGATGAAGATGGGCGAAACCATCTCCAGGCCTGGGTTTCCACCAGCCAGGAGCTTTATCGACTATGGCCTGGCGTACTCGAACATCGCATCGCCGCTTGCTGGTCCAAACAACGCCTTGCCTTTTCGGATGCACACGCGGGCTCACCCGCGCTTGCTCGCACCCACATGCAGGAGGCGCGCAAAATTTTGGAAGAAGATCTAAACCCGGCACCACTGCCCTCCAGGCTCTGTTTTGAGCAGATCCGTCTAGCTCGGCTGGAAGGCGCCTTGGATGGGCTTTTAGGCCTATCTCCTGGCCCTGCCTACACCCGAGCGGGGGCTGCGTTGAATGCCCTTACCCCGGAATTGCGGCAGCATCCGGATGGCGTCGACGAGGAGTTCACCCTTTGCTACGAAAGAGCCGCCGTGGACCTCGGTTGGGGGCTGGATATCACGGCCCAGATCACCGCACTGCAAACGGTGCTGGATGGTTGGCTGAAGGCCAAGCACTCCATAGCCTGGTTCACAGCCAATCAGATCATGCTTTGGCGCCTGCGCGGCCTGCAGGATCTCAGTCAGGGCCGAAGCGGCGAACACTGGGTGGTCCAAGGGCTAAAACAGATTCGTTTCGCCCGCGAAAAAGCCATGACCCGCATGGTGGAAGTCTGGTCTGGCGTGGAAGGCGCCTTGTTGGTGCAATCCGCTCGGAGCCTTGGTGGCGACAAAAAGAAGGAGCGCCTCGAGCAAGGCCTGCGGCGCCTGCAAATGGCCACTGCCATGGATGAATCCCTGCGCTGGACGTTCCGGCAGGAATTCAAGATGGCCCTGGAAAACTGAGGCCCCCGATGCTGACTTGGCACATGGGCTTGACCCTAAACGAAGGCGCGGCCCTGCCGATCTTTCTCCAAATTGCCCAAGGCATCGAACGCGCCATCCAAGAAGGGCGTCTCAAGAGTGGCGATCCCCTACCCGGAACCCGCGCCTTGGGCGAACAGTTGGGCGTGAACCGCAATACGGTGGTCGCCGCCTATCAGGAACTGGTTGCCGAAGGCTGGCTTCAAACCCTTGGCGGGGGTGGCACCTTTGTGGCCGAAACCTTGCCGCGATCCTTGTCCGAAACGGAAACGCCGAGCCTCACCTCCAGTGCCCGTCCCTTCCGAATTAACCCGGCCCCCGGTGACCAAGCCCGACAGCCCTTTCCGGCGTCCGTGCTGTCGTGCCTGACCGGCGAAGTGGACCCCCGCATGCTCCCCATGGAAGCCCTCACCCGGGCTTATCAGCGAGCCGCTCGAACCCATGATGCCAAGCAGTTCACTCACGAAAACCCCCAAGGTAGCGAACGGTTTCGCAAGGCCCTAGCGGGCATGTTGGCTCAGGTCAAAGGCATCAACGCCACCCCCGAATCGTTGCTCATTTTGCCGGGGCTGCGCGAAGGCCTGACCCTGGCCTGCCGCGCCCTGCTGCGCCCAGGCGATGGCGTAGTCGTCGAGGCCTTGGGTAGCCGGGTCCATTGGGAGGTCCTGCGCTGCGCCGGCGCCACCCTGCATCCGGTGGGCGTGGATGCCGAAGGACTTTGCGTGCACGATCTCCCAAGTCTGTTGGAGGCAAACCCCATTCGCCTGATCGTGGTGACGGCTCTGCGGCAGTACCCCACCACGGTTTCTCTGTCGCCAAACCGTCGGAAGGCGCTGCTAACACTAGCCGAAGCCCGCGAGATTCCGGTGCTGGAGCTCGACCTGGATCCCGGTTTTCATTACGAAGGTTCCCCAACCCTACCCTTAGCGGCCGAGGATCGGCAGGGCACCGTGCTTTACCTAGGGGCCTTCTCGAAATTGCTCTTCCCGAATCTTCCGGTGGCCTTTCTGCACGCATCCCCAGATCTGGTGCGGGAACTGGTGGGGTGGCGACAAGCCCTGGCTCAGGGTGGCGATCCTTTCCTGGAACGCGCCCTGGCGGAATTGCTGGAGGACGGCGAAATCCAGCGACACCTCAACCGATTGCGCCGCAGCTCTCGCGAACGCCGAGATGCGCTTGCGCAAGCACTTCAAAGCAACCTGAATGACGTTTTGAATATTGAACTTCCCGATGGTGGCCTAGCCTTTTGGCTGGGGGTAAAGGACCCGCAGTTGGACGTGAAGGCCTGGGCGGAGCGGGCGATGCAATCAGGCCTCGCCTTTCGTCCAGGGTGTGATTACACCTTTAGCGGAGAGGCCATTCCGTGGTTGCGCATGGGCTTTGGTTCACTTTCGCTCGAGGAACTCAGTGAGGCCGTGATGCGGTTGGCGAAAACCAAGGCGTGACGATTCTGTGACCCAGCTCACACAGTCTCCAAAGTGATGTAGACATTGCTTTTATTAATCAGGATATTTCGAAAAACGCACCGGACTAGCGGCCATCTGCAAACCGGACCAGGCCAAGCGAACGACTCGAGCCGACACTGACCAGGTTCAATCGATCCTTCCGCTTTAACCAATCAACACCGCGACCGGTCCATCCGCTGGATCGGTCGCTTTGTCGTTGCCCGACTCGGCTCTCCCGAGCCCTAGGGCCGGAACTTCGTTTGGAACAAACCCCCATCACCCTGGCCCATTTGGGTCATTTTCGTGGAGTCACCATGCCTTGTCGCCTGACCCTGCTTAGCACCTTGCTCATCACAGGTGTTCTCTCCGCCCAAACGCCCGAAGCCCAACAAAGCTTGAAGGTGATGGAAGAACGCGTTGCGCCGATTCGCGCGCTGTTGGCATCGGAACGCAATTCGATGGGTTTGAATGAGAAGCACAATTTCAGTTTAAAATCCGTGGTCCCAGATGAACATGGCGATCAAATCATCCGCTTCCACCAGACCTTTCAGGGGCTGCGCGTTTGGGGTGGGGAAACCATCGTGTTGGCTGATGCCAACGGTGCCCACAAGGGTGAAAAAGTCTACTCGGTTCGACCCGTCAGCGATCTCAACGTTACGCCGACCCTCCAATCCAGCGAAGCCATCGCGCTTTTCAATACACGCTTAGAAGTCAACCTCCTACCGTCGGATAACGAGGCGCACTCGGCCAAAACCCATCCCGAAATCATGACCCGAACCATGGATCTGGACGAGGAAATGGGTCTCCGGACTGTCCCGAGGAAGTCCACCGTCCGAATGCTTTCCAAGCCCACCGCCGAACTCCTGGTTTACCCCATCATGCGCCAGGTCCGCATTGCCAGTGCCGTGGCCAAGGCCGAGCACGAGCTTTTGGCCACCGATATGGAAGAGGTGGTGGATCGGGTTGCCCTGGCATATTACATTCAGATCCGTCGCGTCGTGAACGGTAAAACGTCCTTTCAGGACGCGCTCGTGGATGCCCACTCTGGCGAGATTCTGAGCCAGTGGGATGCGCTCCAGACCGGCAATGTGAAGGGCGTTGGCAAGACCCTGTACAGCGGCACCGTGGAGTTGGATGTCAATTACACCGGGTCCCAGTACCAGATGCTGGATGTGGTGCGCGCCGCGAGCCCTCAGTTCAACGTGACTCCCAATGGCAGCAGCACGATCTACACGAGCACCACCAGCACCTTCGGCAATGGCACCACCAGCGATACCAAGAGCGTGGCCGCAGACGCACTGTGGGGCGCACAGGCGACCTATGATGGTTTGTTCAATTGCTTCAACTGGAAGGGCGTCAATAACGCCAATGCAGGCCTGAACATCAAGGTCCACCTCAACGAAGACAACGCCTACTTCGATGGCGGTAATACCATCACCTTCGGCGATGGCGCCAGCTACTTCAAACCGCTGCTGGAAATGGATGTGGTAGCCCATGAGTACGGCCACGCCGTCTGCCAAGCCACGGCCAACCTGACCTATAGCGGTGAATCAGGAGGCTTGAACGAAGCCAACTCGGATATCCAAGGCACCTTCATTGAGTTCTATGCGGCGGGCGGCAAGACCGGCAATGTCATTCCCGCCACCGGCGGCGATTGGGTGCTGGGCGCCAAGATCTCCAAGGACGGCAATCCACTACGCTGGATGTACAAGCCCAGCAAGGACGGCAGCAGCCCTGATTTCTGGTCCACCTCCACCGGCGGCCTGGATGTGCACTACAGCAGCGGCCCTGCCAACCGGATGTTCTATTTCCTGTCCCAGGGTTCTACTGCCAGTGGAGATTATTCCAGTTCCAAATTGACCTATGGCCCCATGACCGGCATCGGCATTCACAAGGCCGCCACCATCTGGTTCAAGGCCCTTACCACCAAGATGACCTCCAGCACCAAGTACGCCGGTGCTTATACTGCGTGCAAGACCGTGGCCGAGCAGCTCTACGGTGTGGGAAGCCCCGAAGCCGTCGCCACCACCCGCGCCTTTGCCGCCATTGCCGTGACCGCAGACGTTCCCCAAGGTGTGAGCGTCAGCATCACACCCACCACTGCCAGCGTGAAAACCGGCGCCACCTATCAGTTCAGCGCCTCCGTGGTCGGCAGCAGCAACACCGCTGTCACCTGGACCGCCA
>JAIFMW010000137.1 GCA_020048105.1 Deltaproteobacteria bacterium
CCCGCAAAATTCAGGAAAGCCTGATCACCTCCGAAGCGCCCTTCATTCCCGGCTTTCAGATGGCTCTGCGCTTGGAGCCGGCGCTGGAAACGGGTGGCGACCTGCTTTGGGTCAAGAAGCGTGGTCATGGAAAATGGATTGCCGCCGTGGGCGATGTGAGTGGAAAAGGCCTTGCCGCCGCGCTCTACATGAGCCAAGCCACTGCACTGCTTAAATTTGCCACCCAAAACGAGACCCTGGACTTCGACCGTATCCTTCCCTCTCTAGACCAGACCATGCGCAATCTCATGGGTGCTCGTGATTTCTTAACGCTGATTTTGCTGGAGTGGGATGAATCGGGTGCCTATCGCCTAGCCCGAGCCGGGCATCCGCCTGCCCTACTCATGCGGGGGCCGCGCCGTGAAGACTTCATAGAGCTCAATTCGGTGGGGCGTGGACTGGGGCTTCGTCCAGCCTCGCTCAACAATTGGCAGATTCGCGAAGGCACTCTGAAGCCCGGCGAATGGATGGTGATGTACAGCGATGGACTCACCGAAGCCATGAACCAGAAGGGTGAACTCTACGGCCTGGAGCGCATGGAGGACCAACTGCTGCGAATGCGCGGCACCGGATCGGCTCGGGCCGCCTGTGAAGCCATTTACCAGGATGTGGCCAGCTTCGAGAGCCAGAATCGAGACGATCGCACCCTCTTTATCCTTGGACGGGACGCCTAATGGATTCCACCCCCCCACCTGTGACGCCCACTAGCCTTTGGTTTGGGCGAATCCTGGTCGCCCTGCTTTGCGCCCAGCTCGGGTTGACCTGGGTGCAAGGGCGCTTGCTCCATCAACAAAATCAAGACCTTCAGGGCCTTCGCGGTGAGATTCGCGACTTGTCGGAAATTCTCGAACAGGTTGCGGTTGAGAATGGTGCCGAGAGTGGGGTCGATGAAACGCCCTTGTCTCCCGCGCAGCATCGGCGAGCCTCTGGCCGGGCTTGGGTAAGGGCGAGCCATATTTCGATCCAGGATGACAGCGCTGACCAAGCGGCCAAGGACTTGCAAGCCTCCCGCGAATCGGCCCAAAAGGCTGTTAAGGATTCTCGCGAAGTGCAGGGCAAGCTCTCCTTCGAGGAAAATGCTCGCAAGGCCGAAGAGAAGGCCAAGGCTCAGGGCATTCAGAATGCGGGTATGAAATGGTTTCTGGTGGCACTAGGCGCAGGATTGGCGGCGTTGGTGGTGAGATCTTGGTTGCGCCGAAGGGGTTGATTCGTGAGTCCATTTGATCCTCTTTTCCGGGCTGATCCGGAGCGCCCCGCCGTCGTGGTCGCGCGTCGTCCTAAGGCGGGAATGGAAGCCGCCTTTAAGGCTTGGGCCGAAGGCATCTATGGCGTAATGGCCGAGCAGAAAGGCTTTCAGTCCTATCAGGCCGTGCCGCCGGTTCCGGGTGAGAACCGCGATTGGTTTTTTGTCTTCACCTTCGATACCCAGGAAAACCTGAAGGCCTGGCTGGGTAGCGAGACCCGCGCCCACTGGCAGGCTCTTTCCGAGCCCCTGACGGAAGGACCTGGCCATACGCGGGTGATGAGTGGCCTGGAGTGGTTGTTTGGTCTTCCCTCGCCCGAAGAATCCGACCCACCCCCCGTGTGGAAACTGGCGCTGGTCACAGAACTGGGCTTGGCTCCAACGGTGTTTATTGTGGGTCTGCTGCTCATGAACCTAGGCTTTTATGCGGCCCTGGGGCAGGCCGGGTGGTGGGGCATGTGGTGGCAGGTGCTGCTTTCCACCTGTGTCTGCGTGAGCCTTATGACTTGGGTCGTGATGCCCCTGCTTACGCGTCTTCTGCGCGGTTGGCTATTCCCTCGAAAGACGGAGTGACATCCATGAACCCCGATGCTCCCTCCACGACTGTTGTGCTCTCCCGCCGTATCAAACAGGGCCAAGAAGAGGCCTTCCTGGCCTGGGCCGAAGGCTTTCATGCGGTGATGGCCACCTACCCCGGCCATCTCAGCGGACAGGCGGTACCGCCGGTGGAAGGTGCCCAACCCGAATGGGTCTTTGTCTACACCTTCGATACACCTCAGAACCTGCGCACCTGGCTTGAATCCGAGGATCGCCACGTTTGGCTAGCCAAGGCCGATGCCATGGTGGAATCCCAGGGGCCAGCGCAGCTTATCAGCGGACTGGAGCAACTCTTTGGCTTACTGCCGCCAGATGTGGCGCCGCCACCCCCGGTGTGGAAAGTGGCAACTTCCGTGGTGGCGGGGCTCTTTCCCATCACCATCATCAACTTCCTATTCCTTGCGCCCCTACTCAAGCCCTTACCCTTAGTTCTACGGGCCTTTCTGGCGACCGTGATTGTCGTGATCCTTATGACCTGGGTGGTGATGCCGGGTGTCACGCGCTTACTGAAGCCCTGGCTCTATCCGGGGCGCAGGCGATCCTAGGTGAGTTGCGCCAGGTAGTGATCCACGGCGTAGTCCATCCAGCGGCGGCTGCCTAGAGGCGTGTTCTTGGCCGAAAGGTAGCCGCAATGGCCGCCATGGCGCTCTTGATGGCGATGCACGGCCGGGGAAGCGGGACCTAAATCAGAAGCTGGCGCGAAGGGATCGTCCTCGCTGGTCAGCAGCACCAGCGGTGTCTGGATGTGCGCGAGATAGTCACCACAGCTGCACTGGGCATAGTAATCGGCTCGGTCCGCATAGCCCGCCTGGGGCGCCGTGTAGGCCGCGTCAAAGTCCCGCAACGTGCGCATGGGTGGCAGAATTGGCGCATCGGTGCGGCCTTGCACATGGTCGCGCAGCAGGTTGAGAAAGCGGCGGTCATAGAGGCGATTCAAGCCCCGTATCAGGCGCTGCGAGCAGGCCTCTAGGTCGCCGGGTGGGTTGACGGCGATGGCGGCGTCGGGTTGCTCCAGGTGCTGGTCGCGGCCCAGTAAGAGCACCAGCATGGCGGCACTCAGGGAAAATCCCACGGTCACGATCCGTTTCCCAGGGAAGCGCCGACGGGCATGGGCGATGACGGCAGCCACATCGCCGGTGGAGCCGCAGTTGTAGGGCTTGCGAGCCATGCCCCGCCCGAGTCCCGAACCACGGTGGTTAACGGCAATGATGTTGTGCCCTTGGTTGGCCGCCAGTTCGGCGTTTCGACGCACATAGGAGGAACCCGAATGGCCGCCTAGCCCATGGAATAGCACCACCACCGTATTCGTGCGACCGGTCAGCACCTCCAGGCGCAGGGTTTCTCCGGGTTCTAAATCCACGTCCTCCTGTATCCAAGGGAGATCAGCCCAGGGGGATTTCCAGAGATGCGACAGGATGGTCTGGGCATGGGGGCCTCGGGCCCAGGGGGCGGGGTGAAAGGTGGAAGCGGGTCGGAGTTCCATGGCGTGGATCAGGATACCGCTACCCAATGGCCGCCATCCGTGGTTCAACAGTAGCCATGGATCCCCTTCAACCCATCCTCGATACCTTTCTCGACGCCCGCACCAAGGGCTTCCCTCAGGATGCCCAGCCCTTGCGCCTGGGCGACATCGCCAAGCAACGCTGGAATCTTTTTCGGGGCGACCTGGGCAGTCCGGTGGCTTTGCTGCGCCGAGACGTGATGGACGCAAACGCGCGCTGGATGCAGGATTTTCTGGCTCTATGTGGCGCCAACCTCTGCCCCCATGGCAAGACCACCCTGGCTCCCCAGCTCTTTCATCGCCAACTGGAATCGGGAGCCTGGGGCATCACACTGGCCACGCCGCAACAGGCACAGGTCGCCTTCGCCTACGGTGTGAAGCGGGTGTTGCTCGCCAATGAACTTACGGAACCCGCGGCCCTGCGGGGCCTTTCGGCGGCCCTGAACCAGGAGCCTTCGCGCGAACTGCTGGTTTTTGCCGATAGTACCGAAGCCGTGGTCCAAATGGAAAAGCATTGGTGCGGTTCATGCCCCTTGATGGTGCTGGTGGAAACGGGCATTCCTGGGGGGCGCTGTGGGGCGCGCGGGATGGAGGCCGCTTTGTCTGTGGCCCGGGCCGTGAAGATGGCGCCTCATCTTCGGTTGGCAGGCGTGGCCTGCTACGAAGGCATCGTCATCTCGCAGGAGCCCGCTGCGGATCGAACCAAGGTCACGGAATGGCTCGAAGATCTGGTCGCCCTGGCGCGCCGTTGTGAGGTCGAAGGGTTGTTCGAAGCCGAGGAAATAATCCTGAGCGCCGGAGGCAGCGCGTACTTCGATCTGGTGGCGAAGGTGCTGATGGCCAGCGGGTTGCAGTCGCCCACGCGCGTGGTGTTGAGGAGCGGCTGCTATTTGACCCATGATGCGGGTCACTACCAACGCCTGGTTGCGATTTTGGAAGGGCGCTTGGACGCCGCATGGCGGCCCCAGGGGCACTTGGCACCCGCCCTGGAAGTTTGGGCACGGGTGCTATCGCGACCGGAACCCGGTTTGGCATTTCTGGATGCGGGTAAACGGGATCTTCCCCATGACCTAGGCCTGCCGAAGCCTGGGCGCTGGCTCAGCCCGGGAAGCCAACCTGTTCCGTGCCCGGAGGCCTGGTGCTTGACGAGTCTTTACGATCAGCACGCCCGGCTCGAACTACCTGCGGATGCAGAACTTCAGGTGGGCGATCTGGTGGGCCTTGCCGTCAGCCATCCCTGCACGACCTTCGACAAATGGCGTGTGGTGTTCGAGATGGACGAGGCTGGCCAAGTGCTGGGCGCGATCAAGACCTGCTTCTGATCTATACTTGGGCCCTTCACCTGTTCTTTGGAGTCGCCATGCGCCAACCTTTTCTTCTTCTCGCATTAACAGCCGGCACCTGCTTGATGGGGCAGGGCGTGCGCATCAATGGTGGCGCTCAGGTGGGCGTTGCGGCCCCCACGGGAGACTTTGCGACCAAGGAAACGTGGCAGGGTGATTACTTGGGGGCCAATGGCGGGTTCGGGCTCCATTTTGGTGGGCATTTGGATTTAAATTTCAACGCCCACCATCAGTTGCGTCTGCATGGCACCGTGCATGGCTTTGCCAGCCTTGAACAAGACATCTATTCCAGCAACGGGTACTACGACGGCACCTTGCAAAACGGTTTCGGCGTGGCTCAAGCCGGGGGTGACTATGTCTACAACTTGGTTTCTCCCTCCAAGGGGCTGTATTTCCTGGCGGGTTTAAACTTGAATAAGGTGACGCTCACCGCGAAATACTCCGATTTTGAAGATCTGGACATCTCGCAGTCGGGACGCGTGGGGCTTCGGATTGGCGCTGGGTATACCTTTAATCGCGTCTTCAGTCTGGAAGGGCAAATCAATAGCATTTCGGTTGAAGCCAACGGCCGGGATGGTTTTGGCTATAACGACATCTCCTGGGTATCCGTTTCTGCGGTCTTTCGCTTTGGTAGACGCTAAGCGCTGAGGTCTCGATGACCTCGCTTCCAGAGCCACCCAGCCGCTGTCCTCTCACGGGCATTCAGTTTCATTGGGCTATTCCTGGTGGACTTCCTTCGGGAGGGTCGGCTCCTTACGCCGTATTCTTTCTTAATGGCATCGGCCTGGATCTCGAAGGCTTTCAGGATGTGATCCAGGCTCCGAGCTTGGCTTCGTCAAAGTACGTATACCGGCATGGCTACCACGTGGCCTTGACCGTACCTGGCTTCGAGGATCTAAAAGACCGACTGCCGAGCGCGCTTTTCTCGATGGCCGATCAGGGGCGCCAAGTGGCTGCCTTTATGGAACATTTCCTGGCGGAGCATCCGGTGGATGCGGTGATTCTGTACGGTTTTTCCTTTGGTAGCGATTTGGCCGTGGAAGTTCTGTCGTGCCTGGGGAGTCGACTGCCCTTGGTTCGCGTGGTCCTCACCGAAATGAATGTCAACGCCCACTCCTGCTTTATCACCAGCCGCATCACCGCCTCTTTTGCCGCGGCGAAACGTCTGGGAACCACGCGGAATCAGGAGGCTTACAAGGGGTTCGTCTCCCTGGTCGTCAAGGCGAATGTGGAAGGGCGCATCAGTGCCAGTCTCATGGAGGAGATGGCCTTCTACTTCCGGGCGATTTCGCGCAAGGACTGGGATCAACTGGCTCAGAGCGCTGAGGAGGCCTCTGAAAACCCCGAGATCCGAGTAACCCAGTTGTTGGGCACTACGGTCGATTTCCCAAATACCCAATTCGATCTGGTTTTTTCGGATACCCAGGATCTCCGTATTTTTCAGCGCCGCTTGGAAACCTGGGGCGGGCCACTGGGCCAAATTCGGGTGTTTGACTCAACGGCGCACGAGCATTTTCATCACATGCGCCCTGCCGGGGTCGCGGAAAACCTGGGCGGCTGGCTTGCGTGCGTGGCAGAACATCCGCGCCATTCGCTTTGAATCAGGGCCGTTTGGTTTGCCCAAAAAGGCCCGCCGCATCCACGTCGACCTGAACCTGGCCGCTGATGCTGGCTTCGACCCGGAAGCGATCCGTTAAGACAACGGGTTGGCCAAGGGTCATTTCGCCCAGGGTGCCATGGATCGAAAGGCCCGGCCCCAGGGGGCGGTTGAGACCTTCCTGGGCGAGGACTTTTACATCTTTCAGGCTCTTGTCCATGAACCAGTTGGCCTTCTCCTGCAGCGTTTTCTTGAGGCTGCTGCGGAAGAGCCATTCGCCAAATTTGGTAATCCAGCTGCGGCTTTCCAGGGTGTAGTCGAGCTCTTGGATTTGCAGGGTGCCCGTGATGAGGTCAAAGGTGGGCCGGCCCTGCAGCGAGAGGCGACCGTTGATCTTGCCCTTGAGTTGAAGTTCCAAGATGGCCTTCCCGGCTTCCCCACGCACGCTGGCGTCCAACACCTCGAAGCTGCCCTTTTCGGTATCGAAGCGCTTGCCCTGAACTTGGCGGCGCAATTGGGCCGTGGCATGTTCGAAGGGCAAATCTGCATCGACTCGCACCTTGAAACCGGGCGGGATGGCAAGGATTGAACTCTCCAGAGGTGCCAGCGGCCTGACCTGGATCGGGGGCACTGCTCCCAGGGTGATGACGGGGCGCACCTGGAGTTCTGGCGTGATGATCAGTAC
>JAIFMW010000107.1 GCA_020048105.1 Deltaproteobacteria bacterium
CTGAAAGGGTTGTTTCGGTCGGCAACCCTAGGAACCAAATGAAATCAGGGGCTAGCAGGCCGCTGCTTCCTTCGATTGAATACCTTGCGACCGAACATGATGACCAGGAGCAGGCTGACGGCGAGAACGAGCAACCCCGTGACGAGGGGAAGGACGATCGCAAACACCGAGGTCAGGATCGCACCCAGGAGTTCGCTGGTCGCCACCAGGAAGTTACCAACACCCCCCGTAAAGAGGGTCGACTTCGCACGGAGTAACACGGTTCCGCCCTGGATGATTGAAGCCGGCATGCCCCCCGCAATTATGGCCAGAGTCCACTTGAGCATCGGCGGGAGATCAGTGATCAAGGCCCCGGTGATGAGCGTGGCGGCGATGACCGCAGCAGGGGTTGCGATGGTATCCAGGGCGTGATCGAGCCACGGAATGTAGTACGCGGCAATTTCGAGAACGGTGGCGGAGGCAAAAGCGATCAGAGCGGGATAGGTGCCCATCCAGGCCAGACCCTCTGCAAGCTTGACTTGCCCCGTAAGCGCCAAGAGGCTGGTCGCCAACAAGGGCACAAAGACCCGGAAGCCGCAAGCGGCACTCAGTCCAATACCAAGACACACGGCGATGACATCCTGCATCACGTCAGCAACCTCCCTTCAGCGGAGAAGAGTGAATAGGGAACCACCTCCAATCGATGGTGTCCATCGCGACGTTTGGCCATAGGTACCCCGCTATCAAAGGGAGATTTGTGTCCTGACAGCATGCGTGCGTGAATGGCCGGTTGATGGCCGGTAGCTTTCATGGACCCAGGGAGGACCCATGGCACGACCGAAACAGGAACCTCTGCCGCCGGCAGTGAAACGTCTGCAACAGCGAGTTCAGAAATGGTGGCAGTCGAAGAAAAGTAGATTCTCGATCACGCCCGTTGAGTTCTGGGACACTGCGGTTTCTCTCGCGGTGAAGTACGGTGCGGGCAGGATCGCTCGCACCGTGGGACTTGATTACGGGGCCTTGCAGAAGAGGGCCGCCGAACTATGGCGGAAACCCACGGGGAAGGCCGACTCCGAACAGTCGATCACCTTTGTCGAGGTGCCCACCTCCGGGATGGTGCGGGCGGAGAAATACTTTCCAGAACCCCAGCCAGAGCCCGCTCCAGACTCCGGCTATCCACCGCTAATCAGGTCCCCACGGAAGCCCTGAGACCTTCCTTTGTCTTTTCGTCATTCAGCGTTTTGGCCCTTTATTTTCCCTATCCACAAGGATCTACGTTTTGTTTCTGCCGCTGTGACGGTCCGTGGCAAAGCTGCGGTCACGAGCATCGAGCCTTGGCGCGATGACCGGAACAGTAGGCTGAGCCTTCTCTTTGATCACATCAGCAACCCGGTTTCCATTCCCTAAATAAGGGGCTTTTTACGCCTCGCCGAAGCGTAAGCGGATAGCCCTCCACAGGAAATTCTGTATGATCCCCGTAAGGCGGTTTCACTTGCAGTGCCCCGAGCACCCATGATCGAGCCCCTTTCCAATCAAGACTGAGAGCCCTGGAACCCCCGTTCTCCCGGAGACAGCCATGCGACCCGTTCTGACCCTCGCCGCGCTGCTCATGGCCCTGTCGGGCGCTGCGTCACCTGGGATGGCTCAGGACCCGCCGCCCCAGGAAGGCGAACTCGCTGCGACCGTCCAACTCGACAAGACCGGCGAGCGCGTCACCCTCTCCTTCACCAACAAATCCCGGCGCACCTTGAGCCTCTCCGTCCCCCAAGGCATGCCACTCACGAAGGCGCCCCACGCATCAGGCCAGATATTCCTCACTAGGCCGGTGGAATTGAAGCTAGCCCCCGGCGCGGCGAGGAGCCTGGAGGTGCCCGTCATCACCGTTGGGGACTGCCCACCAGGCGACTATGCTCCGAGCAGCGAGGGTGCTCTGGCGCCCGATGTGATGACGGTACGCGAGTTCATGAAGAAGGCGGATACCGGAGCCATGAAATACGACCCGGTATCCGGCCGACTGGCCCTGCTGGTGCGCCGCCACGGCATCGACAAGGGTCAGCAGATACTTGCCAGCCAGGTCGGTACCCTCCGGGCACAGCAACACCGCAACATGCTCTCTGCCGCAGGGCTGCTGGCCGGAGGCTCCCAGTCGAACGCCGCGCTCGATCCGAAGCTTATTTTCGCAGTCAACAACATCGACGGCGTCCTCAACGGACCCACCCGACCGACCACCTTTCGACTTTCTGGGCCGACCCGTATCGCACGAATCCGCACATACCATTGGAACGGCGGACGCGGGGAGCCCGGCGGCACCCTCGGCCTGCGTGACGAGAAGGGCAAGCTGCACGGTCCATGGAGGGTAACCGGAGAGAAGGGCTACCGGGACGCGAGCAACGTCTACTGGAGCGCCTATCCCGATGTCGTGCTGCCGCCAGGCGAATACACCGTCGTGGACTCGAGCCCGGCAACCTGGTCGCACAACGCCGGTTCGAGGAACAGTGGCTTCGTGGAGGTCTTTGGGAGGCCCGCGCCATGAGAAGTTCTCTGTGTGGAAAAGCGCACGGCATGCGAAGCCTGATCTCCTGGGCGGTGGCCCTCGGCGCACTGCTCTCGTCCTGGGGAGCCGCCCTGGCCAAGGGGCCCACCACGGAGCAGAGCGCGGCGCTGAAGAAGGTGATCGTCTTCTACCGGCAGGTCGGAGATGAAGCCGCCGCCAAGCAGCTTGAGGTCGAGATCGCCAAGGGAACCATCCTCTTTGGCAAAACCTCGGAGAATGTCAACGCCGAGTGCGACACCGGCAGCAAGCTCATCACCGTCAACGCGGGTTCGGTGGAGGCTCTCGGAGCATCAGACATGCGCGGCTGGCAAGCAACCGCCTCGCTGGCCGAGACGCTCTACCATGAGATGATCCACCAGAAGCAGGGCCGCTGGGCCTGGACCTGCTCCTACTGGCAGGAGGCGGTGGGCAAGGGCAACCCGTGCGAACAGCAGGCCTGGGGTGCCGCGATGCAACGGTTGGGGGACTGGATCCGCGCCACGGAGCGCGAGCTTGATTCCCAGAAAAACGCCCACCCGCGGGTGCAAGCAGAAACTGCCCGGCGACTACAGCTTCTCTACGGGGAGCTGGTGGTCGTTCGCAACGACTACAAAGCCGTGGGCAAGAAAATCGGCGAACTGCGACTGAGCGACGCGAGCGGCCGGACGGTCGACGTTGACGCCTTTCTCGCCGCCTACGAGTCGGCCAGCAAGAAGGCCGCGAACACCATCGCCCTCTCCAAGCAGGTCGCCGTTTCCTTTAACGGGAGCTACAAGGGCACTGTGAGCGGCCCGATCACGGGCACGATTGGATTCAGGGTAGACGGTTTCACGGTCACGGGCCGATTCAACGCCTCGGCCGAGGCCACATCTGCCGGATTTGATCCAAAGGGAACCCCCTTTGACATCGCCGGCGCCCGAGGTTCCGGACCAATGACCGTGAAGAGCAGCGTGAGCGCCGATATCAGCGGGACCATTGACGTCGACGGGAACCTGAAGGCCACAATCAAAGGCACCCTGACCGAAGCTGGCGGGCGCACACCCTCAACCCGGGCCTTCACGGGAGAACTGAGCGGATCGATCAGCAAGAGCCTGACCGCCAAAGGCAAATGGTCCGGCAACGGAAAACCAGGGTCCTGGTCGGCGGCGAAGTAAGCCCGCCAGGCTAGGCCCAGCACCCTGGTTCTGGTTAGGAGCCAAAGGCACACGGAAACCCCAGATGGCTGAGGCTCCCGTTTCCGGGCCGGGGTTTTTCCAGAGACAGGGGTTGAATCATGAAGGCGTGGACCCTCTGCATATTCCTGGTGAGCATGGGGCTGCTCCTAGCGGGTTACGCCAGCCTTGCTCCCTTGCTGGGGATCATCGGAGCGCACACCACGGGAACTATCACGGCGGTGCGACGACAAGGGGGAGAGCGCAACGAAATGGCCCGGAATCGCTATGACTACGGTGTGGGCTACCATTTCGCGACTTCCTACGGCCAGATCATTCACGGCAGCGCGACCCTGGTCGGCACCTCCTACCAAGCACCTTGCTTGACTGGGCCCGTTGCCATCCGGTACCTCGAAGCGTTTCCTCGACTCCACCTGCTCGAGCGCCTAACCCGCTTCTCTGTCGGAAACGTGATCCTGATCGGAGTTGGTCTGCTGCTGATCAGTCTGGCGCGGAGTCCATTTCGACAGCATCCGAGGGGGCATCGGCGCGGTTCGCGGCTCTGATGTCCTCCAGCAGCTTTCGTAGATCCAAGTCCGCAGGAGCAGGGATCTTCAATGCGTGCGTGTGACGCAGGGTGCGATCCGTGTAGTGGTAGACCACGTGTAGTCCCCAGAAGGGTTTCTTCAGAAGAGCGACTTTGCTTAATCCGGAGAGTGGATAGGCCCAGTCGTGGAAATAGCCATTGATGTACAGGTAGCGGCCTCCAATCAGCACCTGCCGATCTCCCTTCAGGTTCCGCTGAGCGTAGAACCAGGGGAAAAAACGCGATGCCCCGAACACGAGCAGCAGGATCGACCCCATGATCAGGGCGAACCCGGCCATGTCCTTACCTTCCAGAAGGAAAAGGAACACCAGCGTCACCATCGCGAAGAGCACTCCGACAACCCACATGAGTGCGCGGCTCTTTCCTGTGCTCTCTGCTCGCAGGAGGGCGACGTAGGCCTGCAGCATCCCATCGTCCAGTTCCCAGGTGGCCAGTAGCCTCTCCGATGAGAGCAGCGACTCCATCTTCCGCGCCCGGCTGCGAAAGATGCACGCCACCACCACCGACCCCACGGAGAGGAAGATTCCGAGGAAGGCCAGGGCCCAGGCGCCAGTCAGGGGGTTGCTCTCCATGAAAGACAACATGGCCAACAAGGCGAAACAGAGCGCTGAACCCCCGAAGGCCCTGGCCAGGAGCATTTGTCGGTTCTTGGGCCTCGACCGTGGTTCCATGGCCGAGATGCTCTCATGAATCAGGTACACTCCCCGCCCATTGCTTCGATGAACGGGAACTGCCTGATCCTCCTGGGACTGATTACGCCACAGACAGGAGCGCCCTTCGTGATGGCAGACCGGAACTGCCAATCGCTACAGTCGGGGGCGACGGTTCCAAGGAATGCGATCAACTCGGCGGGTTGGTGGCTTGGTAGCCCTGATACGATCCGCTCCAGTGTGTCCGATGAGAATCCTGAATGGATGGCGTGCTCTAAAACATCCTCGCTGCCATAAACCTGTTTGAAGGTCGCTTGGCGGGCCAACTCGCCGAGGTAAAAGGGCTGTTTCGGATGGGCAAAGATTTGATGTGCCGTTAGGTAATGGGAGAGCACCGTTTCAAATATCTGGAAGACAACGCCCTTCACGAGGTGTGACTTCTTGGTGGACTTTTCAAGTGAACAGACTCGGCTAGTGGCAAGGCTGACTCCGCGCAGAAGTTCGCCCAGCAAATGCGAGGCGAGATTACCTCCAGGCGTGGACCCCTTCAAATGGGAGGGCTGAATATACTTCCCGGAAGAGGCGAGGGTTATCCACCAGGGTTCCCACCACGCTAATCAGGTCCCCACCGAAGCCCTGAGACCCTCCTTTGTCTTTTCGTCATTCAGCGTTTTGGCCCTTTATTTTCCCTATCCACGTGGCAGGGATGGAGAAGGTCAATCCTCTTGAGGTTGTGTGCCTCATCTCGGCCATCTTTGGGGTCACGGCCTGACTCTTGGCAATTGCACCTTGGCTACCTGATCGATCTTTGCAACAGAACCCCGTCATCAACCCGATGATGGTTCGTATCATCTACAAGAGCCATCACTGAACCCTGGAGTTCCCATGACCCGCCTACGCGCGTTTCTGATTGCCTGCATCCTGTGCACAGGCCTCGCGGCTTCAGCCGCGCCCGATGCCCTCTTCATCAACCTCACCGCTTTGAGCTGGTGATGATCCGCGCGCTTCACCGCCTGACTCTCCTGGCCTTCCTGGTCGTCCCCGCCTTTGGCCAGGAGTTGGCTCTCCTTGCGGGAGGCTTGCGCAGCGAGGAGGCGGGAGACCTTACCTATGCTTGGCAGGTGGCCTATCGCCATCCGCTTCGTCCCAAGCTGGGAGTTTCCTTCGCATGGACGAACGAGGGACACCTTCCCCATCACCACCGGGACGGATGCAGCATTCAGCTCTGGTACTGCCTGGCGGGTTGGGACTCCGACTTCTCACTTGCCGCGGGGCTGGGGCCCTACCGCTACTACGACACCCGCCCAGGCCTGGAGGCCTCTTACCGGAATCAGCACGGGGTCGGCGCCATGGCGAGCCTTCAGGGGCTCTATTCCCCGAAGGGCAGCCGATGGTCCCTTCTGGGTCAGGCCTTCACGGTGCGCATCCAGGGTAGCGTGGATACGGTGGGACTCCAGTTCGGCCTCTCCCACCGGTTCGGGAAAAGCGTGGCCTCGGCCCGTCAAGCACCTCCGCGAAGCGGGGTGATCCCGAGGAACCACCTGGGCATCTTCGCAGGGCGGACGATCCTCAACTCCCTCAGCAGCGAAGCGGCGGAAGCCTGGGGGATCGAATACCGGCGGGCCCTCAGCAGCCACTGGGCCCTGGGCGTGGCCTATGCCAACGAGGGGGATCCCGTGCTGATGCGTCGGGATGGTCTGAGCCTCCAGGCCTGGCTGGGGGGAAGCCCCGCGGCCGGACCGATTTACCTAGGCGTCGGAGTTGGCCCCCATCTGGCGAGAATCTCCCTCCGGGAATCCTCCGGCGGGGCTGTCGACGACTTCAACCGGATTGGCCTGCGGGTCAGCATGGGCATCGGCTACTGCGTGGCCCCCGATTGGATGATCCGGGCCAACTGGCACCGAACCTTCAGCTCCTACGATCGGGACACGGACATGTTCGTGGCCGGCATCGGCTATCTGTGGTGAGGCACATCTTCTTGCTTCCTTCACCAGCCTGGCGCCCATCGTCCCCGGTTTACATCATCAGAAAGTGCGATGGGGTAACTCACGGG
>JAIFMW010000090.1 GCA_020048105.1 Deltaproteobacteria bacterium
GTGCTGCCCGAACATCTGAATGCCGCCATCGAAACCGGCAGCTGGCAGATTCCACCCTTGTTCCAGTTCTTGATCGAGAAGTCCCAGATGCCCATCGACGATGCCCGCCGCAGCTTCAACCTGGGCGTAGGTATGGTCGTGATCGCCAGCAAAGCCAACGCGGGCGAGGTGCTGCTGGCCCTAAGGAATGCCGGGGAAGCCGCTTGGGTGATTGGTGAACTCGTTCCCGGCACGGGCGAGGTGCAGTACCGCTGATCCGCCACGATTCCATGTCTGGCGACATCCTGATCATTGAAGACGAATCTGCCATTGCGGACACGATTGCCTATGCGCTAAAAACCGAGGGATTCACGCCCCACCGCAGCGAACTGGGCGCCGAGGCCTTGGAACGGTTGCGCAATGAATCCTTTCGCTTGGTCATTCTGGATGTGGGCTTGTCCGATCTCTCGGGCTTCGAAGTCTGTCGCCGCCTCCGCACCTTTTCCGACATTCCCGTGATCTTCCTCACGGCCCGCAGCGAGGAAGTGGATCGCATCGTGGGGCTGGAAATTGGGGGCGACGACTACATAACCAAACCCTTCAGCCCGCGAGAGTTGGTGGCGCGGGTCCGGGTAATCCTCCGGCGAACCGAGCGAAGCGAAATGGCAAGCCCTGTGGCTTCGGGTTTTGATCTGGACGAAGGGCGCCATCGCATTCGGTTTTGTGGGCAGGATCTGGATCTCACTCGCTACGAATATCTCCTGCTGAAATTCCTGTTAAATGCTCCGGAACGAGTCTTCACCCGCACTCAGCTCATGGAGCAGGTCTGGTCCAGCGCCGAGGAGAGTGGGGACCGTACCGTGGACACGCACGTGAAGACCCTGCGTGCCAAATTGCGCGAGGTGAACCCCAACCTCGACCCCATTCAGACCCACCGTGGCCTTGGCTACAGCCTCGTGAGTTGCCGGTGAAGCTTAGTGTCCGCGTTCTCTTGGGGTTCTTCCTCATCGTAGGGCTGGCGGCCTTCTTCGTGCTGCGCACCTTCATGCAGGAAGTGAAACCCGGCGTACGCCAAGGCCTGGAGGTTTCGCTGGTGGATACGGCCAATCTGCTGGCCGAAATCGCCGCGCCGGAGCTGGAAGCCGGAACCCTGGCCCAGGGCACCTTCGCCCACGCCGTGGCACGCTATACCCACCGCAGCCTGAAGGCGCGCATCTGGGGCCTGGAGAAACGCGCCGCTGAATTCCAGGTCTATGTGACGGATGCCAACGGAAAAGTGGTCTTTGACTCCAATGGCCAAGCCCAAGGACAGGATTACTCCCGGTGGAACGATGTGCTCATGACCCTGCGCGGGGAATACGGCGTTCGCAGCACACGCCTGGTGCCAGGCGATGAAACCAGTTCCCGCATGCACGTTGCGGCGCCAATCCTGAAGGGCGATCGGGTGCTGGGCGTATTGACGGTGGCGACCCCGACCTCCAGCGTGGTGCCCTTCGCTCAGCGCAGTGAGCGGCGGGTGCTGCGAGCGGGACTCCTCCTGATGGGAGCAGCCTTGCTCATCGGCATCGGTCTGTCGTGGTGGCTCACCCGCAGCCTAGGTCGCCTGCGGACCTATGCCCGCCAAGTGGCCGAAGGCCACAAGGCCGCGATGCCTGCCCTGGGCGGCGGCGAATTGGCGGAGCTGGGCTGCGCGCTGGAAGGCATGCGGGAAAAACTCGAAGGCCGCAAATATCTCGAACGCTACGTTCAGGCCCTGACGCACGAAATGAAAACCCCACTGGCGGCCATCCATGGCGCCGCGGAATTGCTGGAAGAAGACCTGCCTGAACCTGAGCGGAAGCTCTTCGTGGCCAACATTCGCGAACAGGAAGAACGGCTCCAGCGCTTGGTGGAACGCATGTTGGGATTGGCTTCCCTGCAACACCGGCAAGGCCTGGAAGGAGCCGTCGCGGTGTCGCTTGCCGAGGTGATCACCCGAATGGTTTCGAGCAAAGCGGCCCGCTGCGTACCGAAAGAAATTGTCATTGAAATTCGAGGACCCATTGCAGCCACCGTGCGCGGGGAAGCCTTCCTACTGGAACTCGCCCTTTCCAACCTCTTGGATAATGCCATCGATTTTTCCCCCACCGGGGGCCGCATCTACCTCGCCCTGGAGGCGCATCGCGATCGAGTGATCCTGGTGGTGAAAGACCAGGGTACCGGCATCCCGGACTATGCGGTAGGGCGGATCTTCGAACCGTTCTATTCCCTGCCGCGGCCCGAAACCGGGAAGAAAAGCACCGGTCTTGGCCTGAGCTTTGTGCGAGAAGTGGCGGAACTCCATCGTGGTTCCATCGAGGTTTGCAATCACCCCAATGGTGGCGCAGAGGCTCGTCTGACGCTGATGGGCTGAGACTTCACAGATACTTCACAAAACGACATCATGCCTTCTCACGCGTTCCGCAAGCTTCCTCCATTCCCTACTGGAGGTGCTTCATGCGACGAATCCTGCTTTGGAAAGGCCTGGCGGTTTTAGGCCTGGCCTTGCTCCTGCTCATCCCCCTGGCCATGATCCAGGGCCAAGTCGAAGCCCGCAATCAGCGGCAACTAGAGGTCAAGGCCAATGTGGCGGCCAGCGCCGCAGGAAGGCAGCAAATCGTTGGCCCGCTGCTGGTGTTCACCTACACGGAACGGGTGGTGCGAGAAACTACCAACGAGAAAACCGGGCAGACGACCCGCAAGATCGAAGAGATCGAAGGCCACCAAATTGTAGTGCCGAAGAATCTCCAGATTCTGGGCCACGCTCGAGTGGAAGCTCGCCACCGCGGTCTCTATAAGGCGCAGATCTACCACCTGAATGCGCGGCTCTCGGGAAAGTTTTCGCTAACACCCAACTTTGGTATGGATCTATCCCGCCGCGACGTCACGCCGGGTCGCAGTTTCCTCGTGGTGGGCATCCCAGATGTCCGAGGCATTCAAAATCAGCCTCAGATCAAATGGGATGGAAAGGAACTAGCTTTTTGCACCGCCGAAAAATGGACCAGCGTACCCAGCGGAATTCAGGCAGACCTCGGAAAAATCGATCTTCGGGATCCCAGGGATTTTTCTTTTGAGCTCCCGCTCGAACTCACTGGATCGGATTCGCTTTCCGTCGCACCGGTGGCCGAAAGCACCCACATGACCCTGACGTCCGATTGGCTCAGCCCCAGCTTCGGCGGGCTTTTCCTGCCCCTGAAACATGAGGTCGGCGACAAAGGGTTTCAAGCGCAATGGCAGGTTTCTTCCCTGGCCAGAAAGCTGGATCGAATCCTTCGCACCGATGAGAATTCCCTTACCAAAGAAGCCTTTGAGGTCGCTTTCATCGAACCGGTAAACATCTACCTGCAAACGGAACGGGCAGTTAAATACGGCTTCCTCTTTGTGGGCATGACCTTCGCCGCCTTCTTTTTCTTTGAACTACTCAAGCGGCTCCGCATTCACCCCATGCAATACCTGCTGGTAGGCTTCGCTTTGGCGATGTTTTTCCTGCTGCTCCTCAGCCTCACAGAGCACATCCCCTTCCTGTGGGCTTACGTGATCGCGAGTGCAGCCTCCATTCTTTTGCTTGGCGCCTACCTCGTGCACGTGCTCCAGAGCGCCCGCCATGGCATCGGCTTCGCAGCGGGTCTTACCCTGCTGTTTGGCGTACTCTACGGCCTGCTCATCTCCGAAGACAATGCCCTGCTGATGGGCTCTGTGCTGCTCTTCGCTGGATTGGCCACCGTGATGCTGGCCACTCGGAAATTCAATTGGTACGGGTTGTCCGAAGGCCAGCCATGCCCACCACCGCTACCAACACCTAAATGCGATTGACATTAACGGCATCGAGTCCGGCGGCCTCCTGGCTTATCTCCGAAAAAGGTCGCCGATTCACCCCGCGTGCCACGGGTTCCCCGTAGGATGAAAGAGTACTGGGAGGCTTCGTGGGGAACAGGGATGAAAAGCAAAAAAAGCCGGTCTCTGTTTCGAGTTCCCGGGTGAATCGTTGAGCAGCACCGCCAAGGAGCGCTTGCACAGCCTGGATATTCTGCGGGGCTTGATGGCGCTTTCGGTGGCGGTCTACCACCTATCGATTCTCACCAATCTTTTTGCGGTGGGCACTCGGACCAACAATCTGATCGCCATTCTTGGCAACTATGGCGTGGAAGGGTTTTTCATTGTCAGTGGTTTCTGTTTCTTCTATCTCTACGAAGACACGCACTGGAATCTAGGGGAACTGCGTCGTTTCCATATCAAGCGCTTCTTTCGCATCGCACCGCTGTATTACTTGGCAGTGGCCTTGAATCTGGCCTTGCGGCTACAGGTCGGTCCTGGAGCCACACCGCGAATGTTGGCAGAAAATGCCACACTGACCTTTGGCCTCTTTCATCCAAACCACTCACTTGTGCTCGGTGGGTGGTCCATCGGCATCGAATATGCCTTTTACCTAGCCTTTCCCTTGCTGGCCTACCTGGCCCGAAACAAGACCGTGCTGGTGGTACTTACGTTGGCTTTTCTGGCCATGGCGTGGCCTTGGAGTTTTGGCGCCGTGCAAGCGGCCTCATTCGTGGGCAATCAAAAATTCCATACGTACGTGCAGATTCCCAATCATGCCTTTCTGTTCCTGTTGGGAGGCATGCTTGCATGGGTGCGGGGCATAACAACCTGGCGTCTCTCCTGGCCCTGGTTCCTCGGTTCCCTGGTGGTTGTTGTGCTCATCGGCTTGCCCCGAGGACCCGTGTCCTACGACCATTTCGATATCATGGCCGGTACCGCGCGGGTCAAATACGTCGCTCTCTGCTGGGCCGCTGTCGCCCTGTTTGCGTTCTACTCCGTGCCGGATCACACCTGGCGAAAGCCCCTCACCTTTCTGGGCGATGCTAGCTATTCCGTCTACCTGCTGCACCCCTTCGCGATCTTGGCGATCCAGACATGGCTGCCCTCAACGGTGCCTCCAGCGTTGACTTTCCTACTGGGTTTAACGCTCACCCTCTTCATCGCGGGCATTGTCTACCACTGGGTCGAAAAGCCTGCCATGGGTTTAGGAAAGAAATTGGCCGCCCACAAGGGTTGATTTTTTCGGTTTCCAGCTTCTAATGCTTAGACACTCCAGTGGAGGAACCCAGAATGAAATCACTGAAGCACCTGCTCGATGAGAAAAAGCGCGACGTCATTTCTGTGACCCCCACCGATACCGTTTTCCAGGCACTCAACCTCATGGCCAAGCATGATATCGGTGCCCTGCTGGTGATCGAAGATGGCAAGCCTGTGGGTATTTTTTCGGAACGAGACTACGCCCGCAAAGTCGTGCTGCATGGCAAGACCTCGAAGGACACTCCCATCCGCGAAGTCATGAGCCGCAAGCTCTTCTACGTTACGCTCTCCCAAACGGTGGAAGAATGCATGGCCATCATGACCGACCGCCATGTGCGCCATCTTCCGGTCATGGACGAGGCCGGTGATGTGGCAGGTTTCTTATCCATTGGCGATTTGGTTAAGGAAACCATCTCACAGCAGAAATTCATCATCGAGCAGATGGAGCGGTACATCACCAGCTAATGCGCATCGCCTTCATCACGCCTCCCCTAATCAAACCTTCGGAACCGGGCCTCTCAGCGGCTGCGGCGGCACGTGCCTTTCGAGATCGTGGCGTGGATGCCTTCGAGATCGATGCCAGCATCGGATGGTACCGCCATGCCCTGGCACCAGAACGATTGCAGGCGGCCTTTCGGCAAGCCGAGGCCGAGGGCTACGCCCAAAGTTCCCTGAATGCCTTCCGGCAGGCCATGCGCGATTCGGCTCAGCCCATCGTGCCTCTGCGCCGCGCCGCGACCTACCACCAGCGGCGCGTGTACAGCTCTGCCACCAGTCATCTGGCCAACGCACTGCGATTGGCTTCGGTGCCCTATCCTGGCTTCCATTTGCGCGTAGCCGATGTGGAGGTCGAAGGTCGTCGACCCCAGGATTCCCGGGATCTGGAAACCCTGGCCGGAATGCCTGGCCCCTTCGACGCCTATTACCGCGAGGAGCTGATCCCACGGTTGCGCGCCGCCAAGGTCACCCACGTTGGCTTGTCCTTGACTTTTCTAAACCAGGCCTTCGCCACCTTCCGCCTTGGGCAGGTCTTGCGAGAGGAATGGCCCGAGGTCCAGATCATTCTCGGCGGCCCCTTGGTGGCCTGCTGGAGCGCCGTGGGAGCCGGATTGGATGGTCCTGCCTTCCATCGCTTTCATCGCGTACTCGGCACCTCTTCCGAGACCGAAATGGACGACTTGGCCATCGCGTTGGGAGGCTTCGCCCTGCAGGAAGCCAGTGTTTTGGCCCCGGATCTCGGCACGGTGGAATGGGAGGCCTACCTATCGCCCCAACCGGTGGTGCCCGTGGCCCTGGGGCGCGGTTGCTATTGGCGGCGCTGCACCTTTTGCCCCGACTATCTGCATCCTGCGTATAACCCCGGCGGTCGCGAGAAATTAACGCAATGGCTCCGAACCGTAGCCGCGCGCTTTCCCGAGGGCGCCATGCTGCACCTCACGGATTCGGCACTCTCACCCGCCATGCTCGGGCACATCGCCCAAGTGATCCGCGATGAGCGGCTGCCCTTGCGCTGGCATGGTTTTGTGCGACTCGAAGCCCGTTTCGCCGAGCCTGGCTATGCCCAACGCTTGGCCGATGGTGGCTGCGTCATGCTGCAGTGGGGCCTGGAAACCGCATCCCCACGCCTTTTGGAGCTCATGGACAAAGGCGTCTCCGCCGAGCAGGCCCGCCAAGTGCTGCAAAGTTCCGCCGCCGCCGGCATCAAGAATCACGCGTACCTTTTATTTGGGTTGCCCACGGAAACCGAGGCAGATCGTGAAATCACGCTGGCCTTCGTCCAAGCCGAAGCGGATTCTCTGCACGATCTAAACGCCTCGATTCTCAACCTGCCGCGCCGCAGCCCCATGCACGACGAACCCGATCACTACGGCATCACGGCCCTCAGCTCGTTTGGTCACGATACGGATCTATCGCTTTACGCGGATTTTCGCTGCGGAGAGAGCCACCCTCGCGTGGAGGCCCGCCGCTGGCTCTCCGCACGTTTTTTGAAAGACCCCACGGTAAAACGCATCCTGGGCGATTTAAACGGGCCGTTTAAAGAAAACCATGCGTGTTTCTTGCCGAAGTGACCTGATTTCAAAGCCCATCACTCCTGACATCCGGTTTACCGCCGCGCCAGCCATGGCGGAGCGTGTTGGACGACAGCCGCAAAGCTCGGGCAGGTCTCCACATGAGCCCCCGGCAGATACCCCGTGGACATCAAGAATTCCCCAACAATCTCCCCGCCTGTAAATCGGAAGGTCTGCTTGAACAGCTTTACCCACTCTGTCTTGGGCAGCGGGTGGTGCGCATCCAACCAGCCCTTGAAGGAACCAAAGCTCTCGCGAAGCGTTACGATGCGCCGCGCATTTTCGATGGCGGCATCGACCTTCAGCCGGTTGCGGATGATGCCCGCATCCGCCAAGAGCCGGGCTCGGTCGGCCTCACCGTAGGCCGCGATACGATCCACCTCGAAACCATCGTAGGCCCGGTGGAACCCTTCGGCTTTTTTGAGAATGGTGGTCCAGGAAAGACCGGCCTGATTGATCTCCAAGATCAGTCGTCCGAATAGCTGGGCATCATCGTTCAAGGGAAAACCATACTGGGTGTCGTGGTAAAGGCGGTGATGGGAGCCTTCCGGCTCAGCCAAGGCAAATTCGCAGTAAGTTGGCATGGGGTCGAGCTCCTAGAGTTGGATGCGTTCCTGGCCACCACGTTTACTCTTTCTTTCCCGCCGTAAATACAACTCCGGGATAGGCCACAAAATGGTACAGATTGGTGGGGGCAGTGGCACCCATTCCGAGCGGTTTAACTGGTAATTCCGGGGTGTCTACTGAGTTACCAAACGCCACCGGAAAGCCCTCGATGATCGGCAATCCAAGCTCTTGAGCCGTGCTTTTGAGCAAAAGCATCCCGAAGGGAATCGAAAAGCGCCCACACCAGGGCAAGCGATAGTCATCGGGTTGCTCTGGGTTCACACAGGCCTCAAAAAACGCCTTGGTTTTCTCGCGGGTTACGATTCCTGCTAAAGGTCCTTGAAGGAGTTTGCGATCCACTGCCATTGCCTTTGTGTAGGCCTCTACGCCACCGGCACCAAAGGGTGTGTGTTTAAAATCGGCACCGTAGTGAACACCGTCGCTGGAAATAATGACGGCGACGTCCTTCCCCAAGGCAAGGCCACGGCGCTTCATGGCGGCAGCGAGCGCCACGCCCAATTCCGAGGCCATTTCGTGAAGTCGCTCGAAGGAGGCCGAAGGCAAAAGGACTGGAAGAATCTCCACGTCTGTCCGCTGATGTTTGAGCCAATAGGCGATGGCCTCTAGGCTGTGTTCGCTATCGTGACTAGCCGCATCCTGGGTGAAATCCGCCTTCGGCAAAGCCTTGAGCACTTCTTCCCGCAGCTCGGAAACCTTGATCTCGCCATCGGGTGAACGCCACGCGCGGTAGGGATCAAAAATTATTTGATTCTTAGCGGCGAAGCGCCGGTATTTGTGAAAAACCCCCACCAGCACGATCGTTCGCGCCGTCACCAAAGGCACCACCTGCCGGTGCATTCGCCCTGCAAATAGATAATCGTCATGGGGACAGATCGCACCCACGATGCCTGGCGCAACGGCAGGACCAAAGGATTCCGGCCTGGGTGGTAAATCCGAAAGTTTCCAGACCTGGGCCATCTGGTCCGCACGCGACGCGAAACCCACGATATCTTGCTGCCCTCGTACCTCGGCGGTGGAAGGAATGCCCATGCCCTTGCGCACTTCCTCCAAGGAAGGAGCCGCGCTGACCCTCTCCGTTCCTTGAGCGCCAAGCGAACAGGCACAAAGCATTACGGCCCATAGGTTCTTTAGGTATTTCATGGAGCACCTCGGTTCGAGTCACCAACGGCCATGGAGAAGGGTTCAGGGTATACCGGGCTGTAGCTGTTTTCAGGCTCCGCAACCCGGGGAACGTGGAAAACTAATCAGGCTTGGAGAGACGACATGTTGCCCACTTCTACCGCCCTGCTGCTCATCGATTGCCAACTAGCCTGGGATGATCCCTACTGGGGCCAGCGCAACAACCCCGGCGCCGAGGGACAGATTGCCTTACTGCTATCGGCATTTCGTCAGCAGGATCGCCCGATCATCCATGTGAAGCACAATTCCATGGACCCTCATTCACCGCTGCACCCAACCGTACCCGGGAACGCCTTCAAACCCGAATCCATGCCCCTTCCAGGTGAAATGATTTTTGAGAAACATGTTCATACGGCCTTCCTGGGCACTTCGCTGGAATCCTATTTGCGGGACCATGCCATTGATCGCCTAGTGATCGCAGGTTTCATCACCAACTGGTGTGTCTCGAGCACCGCCCGCATGGCCAATAATCTCGGTTTCAAGGTCGTGGTGATCCACGATGCCTGCGCCACCTTCGCCTTCGAGGATCCCTTTGGTGAAATGGTCCCGGCTGAACTGTTGCACCGTGTTGGCCTCACGGAATTGCATGGCGCCTTCGCCACCGTGATGGCCACCGAGGATCTGCGGGTCATGCTTTAGGCACGGTGCGCGAGGACCCGCTACCATCACAAGAACGAGACCGACAAACCGGAGCATAAGCCATGAACACTCTCATTCTGGGCGGCGGTATCACAGGCCTGCTAACGGCTTGGCATCTTCATGAGCGCGGCGAATCGGTGGAAGTCTGGGAAGCCGACGCGGTCATCGGCGGGTGGGTTCAGACGCTGCCCTGGGCCACCGAAGATGGTCGTTCCGGTCGCCTAGAAAAAGGGCCCCAAGGCATCCTCGTGCGCGCCGATAGCCCCGCCGACAAGCTCTTTAGGAAACTTGGCCTGCCCCTCAAGAGCCCCGGCAAGGGCGCACGCTGGGTCGGAAAAAACGGTCGCCTGATTCCGGTCCCCGCTCACCCCGTGGGACTCGTCACCAGCGATCTCATGCGCTGGTCCACCAAATTCCGCATGTTCCTGGAACCCTTCCAGCCCGTCCGCCCCGCCGAGCCCGAGGAGGGTCTTTCGGATTTCATCGCCCGACGTGCAGGGCGCGGCATGGCCGAAGAATTATTGCCGCCCATGGTGGCTGGCATCTTGGCCACGCCTCCCCACCTGTTAAGCGTGGATGCCATTCCCCTGCTGCGAAAGTGGGAATCCCACGGCAGCCTTTTCAACGGTGTGCGAAAGAGCGGCATCAGCCATTTGATGGTGCCCGAAGGTGGCATGGGGGCCTTGCCCCTGCGCCTTGCAGAGCTCCTACCCTGCGTGCGGGCGGGCCTTCGCGCCACCCGCCTGGAAGCCTTGCCGGATGGGCGCTGGCGAGTGCATGCAGCCGACCATAGCGTCGAGGCGGACCGCGTGATTCTGGCGCTACCCGCCTTCGAGGCCGCCGCGCTGTTGGCGCCCCACGCCGCCCCCTGCGCCGAGGCCTTGGCCGCGATTCCCTATACCTCTGTGAAGCTCTGGCATAGCCGTCACGAAATTCTTCCGCCCTATCACGATGGCTTTGGTTTCCTGATCGACCCGCCCTCTGGGCGCCCCTACCTCGGCACTTTAGTGCCCAGCTGGATCGATAAGGGTTGTGCACCTGAGGACCGCATGCAACTGCGGAGCTTCATTGGCGATTCCAAGCTATGGGAAGACCCTCACCCCGAGGAAGCGAAGGATTGGGCCTGGACCGAAAAGCGTCTGAAGCACTGGCTGCCCGCTCTTTCGGCGCCATTCCAGACCCGCGAGGAAATCTGCACCAACGCCATTCCTCGCGCCGAAATGGGCCATCGGGACCGCGTCCGCACGGCCTTGGCAACCTTGCCGCGCAACATCGACTGGTTCTCCAATGCGCGTTTCGGACCTGGCGTACGCGATGTCATCGAAGGACTAGAGGATTGGGTAAAGGAATCGGTTTAACGTTCAGAAAAGGGGCAACGCCCCTTTTCTGAAATGGAAAAAACAAAAGATCCTAGCTCTTCAAACCTAACTTCTCGCGGATCTGGGCTTCAACTTCGTCGGCGAGTTCAGGGTTGTCCTGGAACAACTTCTTAACGTTCTCAGCGCCCTGACCCAGGCGGGAGTCCTTGTAGGAATACCAGGAGCCGCTCTTCTGGATGATCTCCAGCTGAGTGCCCAATTCCACCAATTCCCCGGTGCGGCTGATGCCCTCGCCATACATGATGTCGAAGGTGGCGACCTTGAGGGGCGGGGCGACCTTGTTCTTAACGACCTTCACCTTGGTCTTCTTGCCGACCACGCTGGAATCTTCGTCCTTGGCGGCCACCAGCGGATCGTTGGTGTTGCCCTTGATGGACTGAACGCTGCGCACATCCAAACGAACAGAAGCGTAGAACTTCAGCGCGTTGCCACCGGTGGTGGTCTCGGGGTTGCCGAACATCACGCCGATTTTCATGCGGATCTGGTTGATGAACACCACGCACGTGCCAGTGCGGCTAATGCCGGAGGTCATCTTGCGAAGGGCTTGGCTCATGAGACGAGCCTGAAGGCCCACATGGCTATCACCCATCTCGCCGTCGATTTCAGCCTTGGGCACCAGGGCCGCCACGGAATCGATGACGATGATGTCCAGGGCGCCGCTGCGCACCAGCTGATCGCAGATTTCCAGGGCTTGTTCGCCGCTATCGGGCTGGCTGATGAAAAGGTTTTCGATATCGACCCCCAGCTTCTGGGCGTAATCGGGATCCAGGGCGTGCTCGGCGTCGATGTAGGCGGCAAGGCCACCCTTCTTCTGGGCCTGGGCCACCATGTGCAGGGCGAGGGTAGTCTTGCCGCTGGCTTCCGGCCCGTAGACTTCCACCACCCGGCCTTTGGGCACGCCACCCACGCCCAGGGCGGAATCCAGGCTGATGGAACCCGTGGAGATCACCTCGATGCCGTCAGCGTTCTGATGATCGCCAAGCTTCATGATGGCGCCCTTGCCAAAGGCACGTTCGATTTCCGCCAGCGTGCGGTTCAGGACTTTCAGGCGATCATCTTGGTCAGTGGCAGCCATGGACTTCTCCTCGGTTCAGTCATCAAAACCCAAGAGTGGGGCAAAAAGCGAAAAAAACAAGAATAATTTTAACCCAAGACACCATCCGGCAACTGGCAACCAAGATTTCTTGCTCGAAATGAAAGCTCTGGCCACCCTGACCGATAGCATTAATGACGGCAGAATCAAATGCACCCCACTCTCGCACACCACTTGGCCCAACTCGAAGCCTCCGGCACTGCCCTTCCTCAAGGTGCAGCGTGGGAGAATTTTCTAGGCGCAATGGAAGCCACCCTGGCGATTCAGCCCAGCACCAATCTGGCCAGGTACCAAGGGATGGTGGCCCATCTCAAGGAAGTCATCTTTCAGATCGATCGAGAAGGCCGCTGGTCCTTTCTTAACCCAGCTTGGACCGAACTCACCGGCATCACGGCAGAAGAGAGCCTAGGAATGCCCTTCCTGGGATTCATGCACCCCACCGACAAGCAGCGGTACATGAATGTTCTGAATTACGCCATGGAAACGGATCAAGACACGCTCCAGGGCGAATTCCGAATGACCACTCGAAGCGGCGAATATCGGTGGGTCGAAATGTCCAACCGCATCACGTTAGACGCCAAAGGCTCCGTCGTGGGGGTCTCGGGCACCCTCACCGATATCACCCAACGCAAACAGAGCGAAGCCGCCCTGGCCACGATTACGAGTCGATTGAAGGCACTGATCGAAAACATGGAAGCCGGCATTCTCGTGGAAACCGAGGATCGCCAAGTGGCGCTGATCAACGAGACCTTCTGCCGGATGTTCGCGATTCCAGTGCCCGCGAATCTGTTGGTCGAGAGTGAAGCGCAAGAGCTTATGGATATGTGCCTAACCCAGATGAGTGACGAAGCCGAAGCGCGACAGCGCGTCGGAAAGGCCATCCAGGCGGGAGTCGCCTCGTTGGGCCAAGAGATCGCCCTGAAGGATGGCCGAATCCTCTCCGTTGATTTCGTTCCCATTGCAGGCGACGAAGGCTTTTACGGCCACTTCTGGCAGATCCACGACATCACCGAACGCAAGCTCGCCGAGCAGCAGGTGACCCAGTTCTCCATGGATCTAGAAATTAAGAATTGGCAACTGGAGGAAGCCCGCGATGAGGCCGTGCGCCTGGGAGGCTTGAAATCGGAATTTTTGGCCAACATGAGTCACGAGATCCGCACCCCCATGAACGGCATCATCGGTATGACCGATCTGCTGGTGTCTACGCCCCTTTCGGCCGAGCAAACCGATTACGCCCACACCATCCGTTCCAGCGCTGGAACCCTGCTGCACCTGATCAATGACATCCTCGATTTTTCCAAGATCGAAGCCGGTAAGTTGGAACTGGAATCCACCCCCTTCGATTTACAGGAATTGCTCGATGACCTGCTCGCCGTGCTCGGCGTAAAGGCTTACGGCAAGGGCCTGGAACTCCTCGCCCTTGTCGCTGGCGATACACCCACGCAGCTTTTGGGCGATCCAGTGCGCGTTCGCCAGATCCTGACCAACCTCACGGACAACGCCCTCAAATTTACGGCGGAGGGTGCTGTCACCATCCATGTGAAACCCGAACAAGTCGATGAATCCAGTGTCACCTTGCGCATTCAAATCCAGGACACCGGCATCGGCATGAACCCCGAGGTCGCTTCCAAACTCTTTCAGTCCTTCTACCAGGGTGATACCAGCACGACTCGGAAGTACGGTGGCACGGGCCTTGGGCTCTCCATTTGCAAACGCTTAGCAGAACTGATGGGCGGTGAAGTCGGGGTGGAAAGCCAGCCCGGAGTGGGCAGCATCTTCTGGTTCACCATTCGAGTGCAGCTTCAGCCCGAACCAGAGGTGCGCTGGAAACCCGACCGTCCCTGCCACTTCTTCCTGGCTGGCCTACCCAAAGCCACAGGCGAGACCCTGGAAGCCCAGTTGCGTGCCTGGGGCCTGGAAGCCGAGCGGGTTCAAGGTACGGATCAAGCCTTGACTCGCCTCAAGGCCATCGGTGCCTCGGATGCCATTTTGCTTTACCACCCCAAAGGGTCCTTTGCCTTCGAGGAACTCCGCGCCCAGATTACGAAAGAGGCCTTCCCACACGTGCGATTCGTGACCCTGCGATCCTTGTACGAGAAGGAGACGGAAGCCTCGACCCAGACCCTTCCCCTGCCCTTGCGCAAATCCACTCTCCGAGTGCTTCTCGATCGCCGATTGGAAACCCAAGCCATGCCTTCGAACCCCCAACATGTGCGGGTTCCCCTGGTGGCCGGAACCGATAATTCGGCTTTGAAGCTGCTTTTAGCCGAAGACAACTTGGTGAACCAGCATGTGGCGCTAGCCATACTCAAGAAGCTCGGCCTGGGCGCCGACTTGGCCACCAATGGTCTTGAAGCCGTGGAAGCGGTGAAGACCAAGGAATACGACTTGGTGCTTATGGATTGTCAGATGCCGGAAATGGATGGCTTCCAGGCCACTCGAACGATCCGAGAGCATGAGGCTGGCGGGCGCCATGTGACCATCATCGCCATGACCGCCAATGCCATGCAGGGCGACCGGGAGCGATGCCTGGACAGCGGCATGGATGACTACCTACCCAAGCCTGTCACCATCGAAAACCTCAAGAACGCGCTCCGGCAGTGGCTTCCCGTCACCCCGGTGCCCAATGGGTAGCCTGCGCCATGTCACCTTCTGAACGCCTGATCGAAGATGCTCTGTCCATCCGAATGCTTTTTCAGCGGATGCTTGTTGCCAATGAACAAGTGACCATGGCATTCCGCACGGAGCGGCGCGAATTCACGTTGCTGGGGCTAGAACCCGAAAGCCTGGCCCTAGCCATGGAACGGCCTGAGTTCGAAAACTGGAAACTGGGGCCCGCCGAAAAAGTGTCCCTTAACCTGGAAGAACGAGGTTTGAAATACGAGGCCGTGGCAACCTGCCAGGGGCTAGGCCGCACCGATGATCTATCGGCATGCAAATTGGACCTTCCACGCACCTTGCGCCGCTCAGATAGCCATCGCTTAGTGGATTTCGCGCCCACGGAAGATCTGCCGCGCGGCACCTTCTCCAATGCCCGGAATGTCCTGCTGGATGGCCAAGTAACCGGCTTTGGTCGCCAAGGCTTAGAGCTTTCGCTACTGGACCCACGTCAAAAAGTTCACGACTACTTCCGTGTTGGCGAGGAATCCACCCTGGACCTACCCCTAGGTGACAATCTCCACTTAGTAGCTCCAGCCCGAGTCGCCTATTTGGATGACCGCGTCGTCGGCCTAGAATTCACCGAAAAAGCAGATCGGGATCTTCTGGGCAGCTATCGAACTTGGCTGGATGGACAGGAGCGCATTCAAGCCCAGAAGGACCGCGAGGATTTTGAATCCGGTGGCCGCAAGCATCTTCGCCGCACCGGCGCCGATCTGCCACCGGCTCGAATGCTAATGGATCGCGATCCACTCATTCTGGTAATCACCGAAAGTGAGGACTTCGCGCGCCGTGCCGCGGAAAGCCTCGGGCGAAAATTCGGGTTCCTGGCCCTGGATTACATCAAAGGCAACGTCGTACCGCTGCTCAAGGATTGGAACGTCACCCCCAAGGACTGGGGCCGCATCCGCCTGATCCTGATCCATAACCGGCTGCGGCTCGCCAGCCCATTGGAACTATGCCGTCAGTTGGTCGAACAGGAAAAATGCACCCTCCCGATTCTCTTGGCCGGAACGGACGAGGACCTAGAGCTCAAACGCGTGCGCGCCCTGGAGGCCGGGGCCGTGGACTATCTTTCCGTGGAGCCCTTCAAGATTCTTTCGGTCCTGAAGAAACTGGACGAGACGGTGCAACTCTTCGCAAACTAGATGGCGTTTCCGCCTTAGCCAGCTTCTTTGTTTGCGATCCCAATCGCGAAACCAACCTTAGGACTGCCGATGAACGCCACGCCCTGGTGGAAAGAAATCACGCGTGAACAGTGGTACGCCCTGTTGGCCGGGAAAATCGGTTGGGCGTTGGATGCTTTCGATGTGCTGCTGTATGTCTTCTGCCTCAACACCATCATGGCGGAATGGCACCTGAACCCCGCCACCGCAGGCTTCATGGTTTCGTTGACTCTCTTCGCCTCCGCCTTCGGTGGCATTGTTTTTGGCGCTGTGGCAGATCGCATCGGACGTAAGAACGCCTTGCTCATCACGGTTGTGCTGTTCTCCCTTTGCTCGGGCCTATCGGGATTGGCCCAAAACCTCACCCAGTTAGCCATTGCGCGCACACTGCTGGGTCTTGGCATGGGCGGCGAATGGGCCTCCGGGGCCTTGCTGGTTTCGGAAACCTGGCCCGCCAAACACCGCGGCAAGGCCATCGGCCTAATGCAGGGTGGCTGGGCGCTGGGCTACATCGCTGCCGCCATCGCCGCCGCCACGGTACTGCCTCGGTTCGGCTGGCGGGTCATGTTCTTTCTGGGCATCATCCCGGCCCTTTTTGCCATCTGGGTGCGCACCAAGGTTCGCGAGCCTGAGGTCTGGCTGAAGCAGCGACAAAACGAGGAACGGGATCCCACCGCCAAGGGCAGTTTCTTTCAGATTTTTGCCCCCGACCTTCTGCGCTTCACCTTGATGAGCACGCTCATCTCCACATTGGTGATGTTTGCGTACTGGGGTCTTTTTACATGGCTGCCCAGCTTCCTGGCCTCTCCCATCGAGAAGGGCGGTGCGGGGCTTTCCATGGTCAAGGCACCCATGTGGATGATCCCCATGATGGCCGGGGCCTACTTCGGCTATGTCTCCTTCGGTTTCATCGCGGATCGTTTTGGACGAAGACCCACCTTCGCCGCCTACCTCGTGATCTCGGCCCTTCTCGTGTTTGTCTATGGCAATACCCGCAATGCCACTGCCCTGATGGTGATGGGCCCCTTTGTCGGATTTTTCGGTTCGGGCTATTTCAGCGCCTTCGGTGCCTTCGTGTCCGAGCTATTCCCTACTCGCGCACGGGGTTCCGCCGTGGGCTTCACCTACAACACGGGCCGCATGATCAGCGCCATGGCGCCTACGGTCATTGGCTTTTGTGCCGCCCGATTCGGCGTCGGTGGCGCCCTCGCCTTCACCGCCGTCGCATTTCTCCTGGGCGCCATGTCCATTTTCCTGATTCCCGAAACGTGTGGAGCGGAACTGAGCTGACATGGCGGAGAACCCCAGCAGAAGGACCCCTCCTGGCCCTCCTCGGGTGGAACCCTTGGGGGATCGGGCCTTACTTTTGACCTTGGGCGAAGGTGTCGACCCTGACATCAACGATCGGGTTCATGCCCTCGTTTCAGCAATCAGGGATAGCGAACTGCAAGGCATTCTGGATCTGGTGCCCGCCTATGCCAGCCTAGCCGTGCACTACGATCCGGCCTGCTGGGCGCGACCCGGAATATCGCCCTACGAAGCCCTCCACCAGGAACTTCAGCGCCTCTGGAGCCAGGTGCGAACTGACCGCCGAATACTCTCGCGATTGGTGGAAATCCCCGTCTGGTATGGTGGCGAATTCGGGCCCGATCTCGCAATGGTCGCCGAGCATTGTGGGCTATCCCAGGCCGACATCATCGCTCGCCATGCCGCACCCGAGTACCGGGTGTTCATGCTGGGCTTCGCCCCAGGGTTTCCCTATCTCGGAGGCCTCAATCCCAGCCTGGCCACACCTCGCCGCGAGACACCTCGACTCAAGGTAGCCGCAGGCTCCGTGGGTATCGCGGGCAATCAAACGGGAATCTATCCTTTGGATTCCCCCGGCGGGTGGCAGATTATCGGCAGAACCCCCGTCAAGCTGTTCGATCCAACCCTCCAAGAACCCTGCCTTTTCGGGCCTGGGGATCGACTCCGCTTCGTGCCCACCGAGAACATGGGGAACCACCCATGAGCCTCCTCGTGGAAACGCCAGGGCTTCTGACGACCTTTCAAGACCTAGGCCGATTCGGTTTTCAGCATCTTGGTGTCGGCCCCAGCGGTGCGCTGGATGAGGTTTCCCATCGCTGGGCGAATCTCCTGGTGGGCAATTCACCCGAGGCGCCGTCTTTGGAAATCACCCTGGCTGGGCCGACGCTGAACTTTTTTCGCGAAACGCTGATCGCCCTAACCGGAGGCGACCTCTCGCCCGAAATTGATGGCCGAGCCGTTCCACAATGGCGCCCTGTTTGGGTTCGCATGGGCTCGCGGCTTTCCTTTGGCAAGGCCACACAAGGGGCCCGGTGCTACATGGCGGTGGGGGGAGGCTTCCGCCTTCCCAAGGTCATGGGCAGCGCCAGCACCAATATCCTCGCGGGTTTCGGCGGCCTCCAGGGGCGTCCACTCAGGGCGGGCGATCGCCTCGAAACGGGTGAATTGTCTCAACAAATCTGGCCGTCGCTGCTAGCCAACCTTCACCGCCAGGACGCACCCTTTCTCGGACTGAATTGGTTTGCACCCTGGTTCCGCGAAATGGATTTTCTTCGGCCTGCCACGCTCCGAGTGGTGCAGGGGCCCCAGTGGGAGGCTCTTACGGCCCACTCCCGCGCAGCCTTTCTCGCCGAAAGCTTCACCGTCGCACCCAATTCAAACCGCATGGGGCTGCGCCTTCAGGGCTCCAAGCTCTCACTGGAAACCCCCATGGAAATGATCTCCTCCGGCGTCACCACGGGCACCCTGCAATTGCCTCCCGACGGCGCCCCCATCCTGCTCATGGCCGATCGCCAAACCACCGGCGGTTATCCGCGCATCGGCGAACTGGCCACCGTGGATCTCTCCAAGGCCGCCCAACTGCGCCCAGGCGAGCACCTCCGGTTCAAGCTGATCACGCTGAGTGAAGCCCAAGAGCTCGACCACCGACGCGAAACCCACCGCCGCGAGGCCGCAGCAACGCTGCTCCAGCGCATGCTTGGATAGAGTGGGGAATTGCACCAACGACATCGACCCCGGCGAGGCCACATGATCCACACCATCGATCTGAATTGCGATATGGGCGAGAGTTTTGGAACGTGGCAATTGGGCCACGACGATGCCCTGCTTGACCTCGTCACCAGTGCCAACATCGCCTGCGGCTTTCACGCCGGGGATCCCGCCACCATGGAACGCACCGTCAAGGCGGCCTTGGCCAAAGGCGTTGCCATCGGGGCCCACCCCTCGCTTCCCGATCTGCAAGGCTTCGGTCGACGCGCCATGGCCATCTCTCCAAGCGAAGCCTATGGTCTCGTGCTCTACCAAGTGGGCGCCCTGAGCGCCTTCGTCCACGCATCTGGAGGCCGACTCCACCACGTGAAACCCCACGGAGCCCTGTACAACATGGCCGCCCAGGATGCGCCCTTGGCGGAAGCCATCGCCCGTGCCGTGCGCGATTTCGATGCCGATCTCATTCTAATGGGGCTCAGTGGTAGCGAGTTGCTGAAGGCCGGTGAGAACCTTGGCCTTGGTTGCGCCAGTGAAGTCTTTGCGGATCGCGGCTACGAAACCGATGGCAGCCTGACTCCTCGCAATCTCCCAGGCGCCATGATCGATGACGAAGACATGGCCATCGCCCGCGTGGTGCGCATGATCCGCGAAGGCCTCGTGCAAACCCGAACCGGCCAAAACGTGAGACTCAAAGCCGATACCGTTTGCATCCACGGCGACCAGCCCAAGGCATTCGCCTTTGCGCAGCGGCTGCGAGAAGTGCTCTCCAAGGAAGGCATTGCGGTTAAGGCGAATCGAGTTAAATAGAAATGCAATGGATCGGATAGGCCAATGCCTAGTCGAGTAGACCTGGTGGATTGCTCACCCAGGCATATCAGATCTGCACATGCTCAAACCGAATAAAATGAGACCTTGTTCAGCCGGAATTTCCTTGCGGAACTAAAGCCCGTCAGCCTTTTTCGTGGGTTGGCGGAGCGGTGTTAGAAGCTCCAACCCCGACGGTCCGTGACGTTTTCGGTGCGGCCATTTTTGGAATGATCTTGCAGGAGCTTGGTGATGTGGAGCGTGCGCAGACTAACCACATCTTCAGTTAGACCGCTGATGAGAAGGTCCCCCGAAGGCGACGGCTGGGCTCCTATGACGGCCTCCTTGAACCGATAGGAGTAGCCCTCGTGAGTGGCCTGATGGGCCTCGATGCCCGCCACTTGGGCGCCTTCCACCAGAGCCACGGGGTCCCAGGGGGAACGGCTTGGACTCCTGCGCCCCCAGGCCCGCCAGCCCTGCAACGAAGTAGAACAGTCGAGGCATTGGGACCCCCTGAGTTGCGCTGGCTCAGATGAAACCCATGGATTCGGTGTGACGTTTCTGTCCCTGGGTCGTCATAGACGCCATCAGCCCGGCATCGAAATCACACGTTTCTTCCCACCCTTCTGCAGGGCCCCGCCCCTGCCCATCCCAGGAGACTCCGATGTCCGCTCCCACCATGCCCACCGGTTATGGCGCATTCTGCTGGAACCAGCTGAATACAAAGGATGTGGCTGCCAGCAAGGCCTTCTACGAGGGGCTCCTTGGATGGCGCATCGTAGAAGAGAACGTCGGTGGCATGCCCATGCACCTCCTCTATGCCGGCGATTCGTGCGTGGGCGACATGATGGTCTTGCCCGAGGGGCTGCAGGCGCCTTCCCACTGGCTCTCCTACGTCTGGGTGAAGGACATCGACGCCGTGGTGGCCAAGGCGGCGGCAAAGGGGGCCACGATCCACCTACCCATCACGGCCATCGCGGAAGTGGGACGCATCGCGGTATTTGCGGATCCCACGGGGGCCGTGCTTGGGGTCTATGCCTCGGAGCAGGCACCTGGGGATCCCCAACCCCTCAGCCCCGGCCAGTTCTGCTGGTACGAGTGCATGACCCGCAACCTGGAGGCCACCAAGGCATTCTACGGGGAACTCTTCGGCTGGACTTCCAAAGCCCAGGACATGGCAGGGGAATTCACCTATCACCTGCAGCACCGAGGAGAGGATCAAGTCGCCGGCATGATGGCCATGGAAGGTGACATGTGGAACGGCATTCCCGACCACTGGATGGCCTATGTGGCGGTGGCGGACATCGAAGGCACCGTGACCAAGGTGGAGGGCCTCGGCGGCACGGTCTGCGTACCCGTGACGGACATCCACATCGGCCGCTTCGCCGTGATCCAGGATGCGGTCGGCGCAACGATCAGCGTGTTCCAGGGCGCAGAGCCGCCATGCGAGTGATCCTGCTGGTCCAAGACGAAACCACCCTGACCTTCGATGGCCCCAACCGGTCTAGCACGGTCGAGCAGATCCTCGCTCTATCGGCTCGGAAGAGGTCACCACGCGTCAAACCGGGTCTTCGAAGGGGCCAGCTACCGCTTCCGCGTAAATCCTCTTCGCCCATGTGTCCTGCGGGACCGAACCCCAATCTCACCCTGGAGGCCATCGCCGGGTCCTGCGGTTTCTAGGAGGCACAACAACTCCGTCGGTTGTAGACACTAAACCTTGGAACAAAACTATCCGAATCCAGATCCAAGGTATTGAATTCTTGAACAATTTTGCAGCCGACACCACGCACCGCAGGAAAGGGAGTCCCCAATGCAGTGCCTCCATGACCCTCAGATCGATCGCGATCACGATTTCCTCATCAATCGTTTTTCGGACCTCTACGGCACCCTGTGCTGGGAGGCCTCCGAGCACAGCGCGAACGTCAACCTGCTCGATGAATTGAAAACCCATGTTTTCGAACATTTCACTCGGGAAGAACGCGAAATGAAAACGATGTGCTTCCCAGACCTGGCGCAGCACCGCCGCGCCCACCAGGCAGTGCGACGCGCGTTCATCAAGGGACTCAAAAATTTGGTTCTTCACGAATTTG
>JAIFMW010000166.1 GCA_020048105.1 Deltaproteobacteria bacterium
TGGCTGGCGGCGCCAATCAGGCTGGTGGCGCCCTAAAAGAAACGGGAAGCACGCATTGGAAAAAACCCAATGTCGGCGCTACCAATTCTTCTGGTTTCACCTTGCTACCCGGAGGTTTCCGCGGGCCTGACGGTCTTTACTACTCCATGGGAGAACACGGAAGCTTCTTCGGAACGGCGAGTCATGGGACAGAGCCATTTTGTGTCTACACCTACAACACAACACCCCATGTGGTTGCAGAAATCAGCCCGGTGGATAAGACGTCGAAATTGGCTTTTTCAATTCGCTTTGTAAAGAACCCATAGGAAAGGCACTCATCCCTGGAGCCAATCAAGGCCTCGGAGACGTTTGACGCTGGCAGCATTCCGATACGACTGATTAGGGACAGATCGCAAGGACACTCCAATCGATGCACAGATTCATGACCCTCTAACTTTAAGGAGATCCACTCCCATGAAAACAAAACCAATGCTCTGCTCTGCATCCCTGGTGCTATTGAGCGCCCTTGCCCTCTCCGCAGAATCCATCGCAGGCCTGCCCCTTCACATCAAAAAACTCAACGAGAAAACGGTTCGCGTTTGGGTTGGAGATTACATTTCTTCCACCGCCACCGTGGCCATATCCACCCGCAAAGGCATCGTGGTGATCGATACCCTCGGCAATCCCGCCATTGATCGGGAACTCCGCAAGGTCATTGCCAGGGAACTGGGACGCAATGATTTCAAATACCTGATCAACACCCACGAACACAGCGATCACACCGGTGGCAATGAGGTCTATGCCGACTGCACCATCGTGGCTCACGAGTTGTGTGAAGCCGGCATGAAAGCCAACACCGCCGATACTCCCAGGATGCTGGAATGGTACCGCACCAACATTCCGATCATGGAAGCGGAGCTCGCCAAGAAGGGTGCTGATTCTCCCGAGGGCAAGAAGCTTCAGGAAGAATTGCTTTTTCAGAAACTGAATCAGAGAGTCCACGCCTCGCACCCGAAGAACATTTTTCCCACCAAGACCTTTGGCGACAGCCTGACCCTGAACCTGGGCGACACCACCTTCGAGCTGTACTACGTGGGCGGTATGCACAGCGCCAGCGACATCGATATCTTCGTGCCGGAGCACGGTCTGTTGATGACCGGTGACACGATGGCCGATGCGTGGCTGACGGATTCCCCCGGTTGCCTAGCCTCGTTCATGGTGCGCAATGGCACCCATCATGACTTCCCACTGCTGCTCAAGAATTGGGGCGCACTGTTGGCGAAAAAAGATCAGATCAAGGAACTCATCCCCGGTCATTGGAACGGAACCCTTTCCTGGAAGGGATTCGAAAATCGATGCGCCTACATCAAAACCCTGTGGGAAGGCATCAACCAGAGTGTGAAGGAAGGAAAGCCGGTCCAGTCCCTCTTCCGCGATTTCCCATTGAGAACCAAATTCCCGGAATTGGTCAACAGCCCTGGCATCACGGCCCAGAATCATTTCTCGACTCTGCTTGGAATCTGGAGCGAAATCACCAAGACCGAATCCGCCGCCAACCAACTCTTTGAGCTTCTCGATGCCGAGAGTCCAGAGGCCGGAAAGATCGAGAAATCGATCCAGCTGATCCGCGCCGACATCGGCAAAACACCCACGAAATACTACGTGCTGGAAGGCGAATTCAATGCCTTGGGCTATCAGTTGATCCAATCGAGAAAGATCAATCAGGCCATAGTGATGTTCAAGGCCAATGCCGAGCTTCATCCCCAATCCTGGAACGCCTTCGATAGCCTGGGCGAAGCCTACCTGAACGCAGGCGAAACCGCCAAGGCCATTGCGAATTTCGAAAAATCCCTGGTGCTCAATCCGGAGAACAAAAACGGAAAAGACATGCTGGAAAAAATCCGAAGTGGTGGAACTCCACCGGCCTCCAAGTCTTGAATTCGGATGGAAACAACGTGATGGTCCTATTCCTGGGACAACCCATTATTCCAGTTGCAAATTTAAAAAACAAAGATGAACCACAGAGACACTGAGGGTACGGAGAAAAATCGAGGCACGGAAAGTTGGTGAATTTCGCCTCTCACTTCTCTGTTCTCTCTGTTCTCTGTGTTCTCTGTGTTCTCCGTGTCTCCGTGGTTTAGCTTTTTTTTACAGGCAGCATCAAATGCAAAACCCGTGATTAATCCTTCCATCAACCCATGGAGTTCACCATGCAAAGACTGCTGCCTTTTCTTCTCACCGCCACGCTCGTAGCGCAGGCTCCCAAGCCCGATGAAGCCACACGCAAGGCGATCCAGGCCACCGCCTTGGATTACATCGAAGGCTGGTACGACGGCGATGTGGCCCGCATGGAGCGCGCCCTGCACCCGGATCTTGCCAAGCGCACCGTCATGCCCACCCCCGAAGGCAAAACCAAACTGGATCACATGGGGGCCGCCAAGCTCATCGCCTTCACCCGCGCCGCTTACGGCAAACAAACCCCCAAGGACAAGCAGCGAAAGGATGTGCAGATCCTCGATGTCTATGGCAACGCCGCCACGGTGAAAGTGATCGCAACAGATTGGGTGGATTACCTCCACCTAGCTCACCTGGACGGGAAATGGGTGATCGTGAATGTCCTCTGGGAATTGAATCCGCGCCCAACACTTCAGCCATAGGCCACTTCCCAACACCCAACGCTGAGACAGGACATTGCAATAGTTTCTGGGTCAGCACCAAGGTGCTCGAATCGCTGCGGGTGAAGGCCCTAGGCAATGGTGGGACATCACTCAGCACACATTAGGCCCATCGACACCAAGAGAATTCGCTCCGTCCATTGAGGGCATCCCATGCAAAATCGATCCCTTTACCTGCCCACTGCAATTTGCCTGCTGACCGGATCCATCGGGGCCTCTGCTGCCGATATCCACAACGCTGCAAGAACCGGCGATCTGGCCAAAGCCATCGCTCTGTTGGAAACGGATCCGAACCTCGCAACCCTCAAGGATCCCTCGGGCAAAACGGCCCTGCACTGGGCCGCCCGGAACGGCCATCTCGAGGTGGTAAAGAGCCTGCTGAACAAGGGCGCGCAGATTGATGCTGCGGATAGCCGAAACACGACCCCCCTTCACTTTGCAGCCGATGGGGGACATCTGGACACCATGAGGCAACTTATGGAACGGGGCGCATCCCTGCAAGCCAAGGATGCCGACGGAGACACACCGCTCCATTACGCCGCCGTGCGCAACCACGGCGCCTGTGTTTCTAGCCTTCTGGAAAAGGGGGCCCAACCGGATGCGCTTAATTTTGGGAACCAGACGGCCCTTCACCTCGCCGCCCAGGGCGGCGCGAAGGATGCGGTCGCCGCACTAGTCAAGGCCGGAGCTGCCAAGGAGCTTCGGGACAACATGGGCAGAACGCCGCTGGTACTCGGAGTCCGGGAACGGGGCGGGCCTGAGGTGGCCCAAACTCTTATCCAGGCAGGAGCGGATATTCAATCCCGCGACAAAAATGGATGGAGCGCCCTGATGATGGCGGCCATGCGCGGATCACGAGAAATCGTAGATATGCTTCTGGACCATAAGGCCGCGCTGCCTTCTGAAGCCGCCCACGTTCAGTCGCTGATGGCCTTCGCCACCGAACGTGGCTTGGTGCGACTCTTCCGCGCCATAACCGCCCAGGGTGGACTTGCGTCCACGTCGAACGGCAAGGGTGGAACCTACCTTCACGATGCCGCAGCAGGTGGCGCCGTTGAGATCGTGACCGACCTTGTGGCCAAAGGCCTGGATGTTAATAGCAAAAACCGCTATGGCTGGACTCCCGCCCATTATGCCGCCCGGAATGGGCGCGTCGAAGTCATCCGTTGGCTCCACCAAAAAGGCGCAGACTTAAACGCACGCACGATCGCAGGCCAGTCCGCCCTAAACATTGCGAATGAAAACGGATTCACCGGGATCACAAAAGCGCTCCTGGAAGCGAAGGTCGATCCCCGGCCCATGCAGTTCCCCCTCCTGCGAGGGAACTACCTGGGGCAGACCCCACCGGGGAAAACACCCCAGCTCTTTGCTCCTGGGATCGTGTCCTCTATCTGGGGCCTTCACAGCACCGCCGTCTTTTCCCCCGATGGCCGTGAAGTTTTCTGGAGCCCCATGGTGATGGCCCCCGGAGCCCACTATTCCGTGAGTATCCTCATGCACATGAATCAGGTGGAGGGTCGCTGGACAGCCCCTGCCCTTGCGCCCTTCGCAACGCCTCTGGGCGACGATGTGCCATGCTTTGCACCCGACGGGAAACGCCTTTTTTTCCTTTCCCGACGGCCCTTGCCAGGACAGCGCCAAGGCAACGAAAACATCTGGTATGTGGAGCGTATGGCGGCGGGATGGTCCGAAGCTAGACCCTTCGATGCCATGGTGAATGCCCAAGAGAAACACTGGCAGCTCTCTCTCGACCGGAGCGGCAATGTTTACTTCGCCTCCAGCGCCTCGGGCGGCAAGGGGCAAAGCGATATCTACGTCTCTCGCTTCGAGCAAGGGCGATACCAGCCGGCCGAGAATCTGGGTGCCCCGATCAACACCGACAAGGCAGATATGACACCCTTTATCGCCCCGGATGGCAGCTACCTTCTGTTCAGCCGCGATCAGTCGCTCTTCGTGAGCTTCCGCCAGAAGAACGGAGATTGGGGCCAAGCCATCGACCTGGGGCCGAGCCTCAACATGCCGGGTGGAGCCATCGATCCCATGGTCACACCCGATGGGAAGTACCTCTTCTTTATGAGCTTTCGGAATGGCATCAACGGCGCCTACTGGGTGGATGCCTGCATCCTCAATACTCTGCGCCCGAAGCACGGAGAATGAAAACCCGCTTGTCTGGTACCGCAGCAGGACTGCGCTTCGGGCCCTATCGTCGAATGATTGGAGGTTTCAGCATGTTCCACACCATCCTCAGAGGCATCGTGCTCATCGGGGCCCTGGGCACCGCCTTCACAGCCCACCCCCAGAGCCTGGAGCAGCGAGTGGATCGCTACATCGCCTCCATCCACGAGCCCTCGTCATTCCAGGGTGTTGTCCTTGTCTCGGCAGGAGAGAAGATCCTGCTGGAGAAAGGGTACGGGCTGGCGAACCGCGAATTTGCTGTCCCCCACGGGCCCCGGACGAAATTCCAGGTCGGTTCCATCACCAAGCCTTTCACGGCCGTGCTGACGTTGAAACTGGCCGAACAAGGGCTCCTGAAGCTGGACGGTACCATCAGCGATTACCTTCCTGAATTCCCACCAAAGGTTGGGAAACGCATCACCCTTCGCCACCTGCTGTCCCATACGTCAGGAATTCCCCACCATTTCACCGCTGTGCCTGACTACTTCCTCTCCCATGACAAGGTGTTCCACACGACTCGCGACCTCTGGAACCTTTTTGCCAAGGTGCCTCTGGTCCATGAGCCTGGGGCGAAATTCACTTACAGCAGTCCTGGGTATTACATCCTGGGCGCCATTCTTCAATCCGTGAGCCACCGGTCCTATGCCGAGTTGCTCCAGGAGCACATTTTCGATCCCCTTGGAATGAAGGACAGCAGCGTTGAGAACAACCGGACCGTTCGCGACCAGCTGGCCACGGGATACATTCGTGGACTATCGGGATTGATCCGGGGGGGTTTTGAGGACAAATCCACCTCTCTGGCGGCGGGTGACCTCATCACCACGGCCCGCGACCTCTACCTCTGGGATCGAGGGATGAAGGCCACACCAAGCCGTGTCCTGTCCGCTGAATCGAAGGCCCTCCTTCTGCAGACGACCGCAGATGATACGTTTTCCTTTGGCGGTCCTGTTCTTTCCATTCCCCCGGACGGAGGTGGAAAGCCTGTGCTCATCAACCGGCTTTCCGGTTCCTCCGCAGGGTACGACGCGGCCATGGACCGCCTGCTGGAACCCGATGCCTGCATCATCGTCCTGAGCAATATTCAGGATGCCGAGACTTCCAAAATTTCAGACGTTCTGGGTGATTTCCTTCTGCGGAATGTGCTTGGCCTCGCTGTGGGGACCCCTTCCGCAGCCACCGTGACGGCTCCCCCTGTCGACTCGGTTAAGCCCTCCGAAATGGCCCCCGCGTTGGGGTTCTACCGAGACCCCAAGGGCACCTTCACCGGCATCACCCTCGACGGCGGCAGGGCCTTCCGGATGATTTTCTCCCCGCGAGGTTCCTTGCGCGGCGTTAGCGTTCTCTTCTCCCAGGGGCCCGGCGTTTTTCGCCTGAATGATCCCAATGGGCCTACGCTAACCTTGGGAACGGACCCCAAGGATGGGCGTCCAACGCTGACGACCTCGCACCGCGGACGCACACTGGGTGTGGCTACGCGCCACCAACCCTCGGCCTTCCCTGTCGCGGAATACGCTGGGGCCTTCACATCCGTGGAACTCCAGAAGACCTTCCGTTTCCTGTCAGGCCCCGCCGGACTCACGGCCGAAGGGTTTCTGGGGGCCGGGAACGAGGTGCTCGTCTTCCTGGAAAAGGATCTCTTTGGGTGCCAGCGGGGTTATCTGCGGTTCACCCGATCCCCTGAGGGCATGGTCACGGGGTTCACCTTGATGACCAAAGATACGGATCCCTTCATGGGTTCCAGGTTTAACCGAATTTGAAAATGCGTTACCGAAATGATCGGAGCGCAGCGCGATCCCAACCCGAACCGCGAAATCAACTGGGTCAGCACCCGTGTTCTGGATCCGGTGAAGGCGAAGGCCTTCGGCCCACCAAAGGAGTAGCCTGATGAAACCTTATACACCTCTCGTGTGGACCGCCGCCCTGTGTCTGCACCTTGGCGCCACCGTTCCGGATGCCGTTCCGAAGGGCGTCCAGCGCGCCTGGATGGATCCCTCGGTGAAGCCTTGCGAGGACTTTTTCCAGTTTGCCAATGGCACCTGGCTGAAGACCTCGT
>JAIFMW010000189.1 GCA_020048105.1 Deltaproteobacteria bacterium
GGCCAGGACGGGTTGCGGTGTTTCCCAGTCAGGGGATTTGGGACGTAAAAACCAAAATGCACCCAAAGCCACCAAGGCCGTGACACCTGCTCCGACTCCAGCCCATAGCAACGGTTTCGAGCGGTGGGCGGGTGGGAGAGGCGGTGTTTCTGGGCGCGGCAACGGTGGTGGTGCCTTCGGATGGGATTGCGGAATGGGCGGTGGAGGCGGAAGCGAAGGGATGGGGGGGGCTAGGCGCGCCGGAACCTCGGGCGGGAACAAAAAACGGAAGCCGCGATCCCCCAAATACACCTCATCCCCGTCCCGGAGCACGTAGCTTTGCACCCTTGCGCCGTTGACGAGCGTGCCGTTGGAGCTCCCAAGATCCACCAGTTTCCATCCCTCTGGACACCGCTCGATTTGGGCGTGGTGTCTGGAAACTCCCTGACCGTTCAAAATCAAGGCATTGTCAGCCTCGCGCCCCAGCGTGAACGGCTCGCGATGCATTTCCCGCATTTCGCGGGGAGCCTCTGCAGGATCGAAGGGCAGCAAAAGCAGGCGAGGCGTGGGGGCCATGGTCAACTCGCGAAGAGAGAAGGCATGTTTTCCGAGAGCGTCGATTCAGGGGGACAGTATGGCAGCCGCAATCGAAGCTAGAGTCATTGAAACCTTCGGGTAGCTAGTGCCACAGCACCTTCGGCACCCTATGCTGGAAGCACCATTTGGAGGGAACCATGGGCATATTGCGCAAGCGCCTCGGACGCATTTTGTTGGGCGTGGGCCTTGTCGCAAGCGCCTCGGACGCATTTTGTTGGGCGTGGGCCTTGTGCTCGGAATCGCCACGGTGTGGGCTTGGAACGCCTTCCTTTGGGTCTTCTTCGTGAAGCCGGGTGACGGCGGAATCCATCTGCACCGTGCTGGGCGTACGGTGGCGGGCAGCGCCAACGCTCAGACTGGTTTCTTCGATGGCAAGGGACCGGATGCCCGCATGGCCAAGCCCATCCGTCTGGCGCAGCTGGACGCACGTACCGTGGTCTTCGCCGATATCAACAATCACGCCATCCGAACCGTGGACCTGGACGGCAACGTGCGCACGCTGGCGGGTGGTCCCACAAAGGTTGGCCACCAGGACGGACCGGCCGATCAGGCCCGCTTCAAGTCGCCCCATGGCGTGGCGGTGCGAGCGGATGGTGTTATCGCCGTGGGCGAGGTGGGTAACGACGCGGTGCGGCTGATGGTGCCGAAGGCGGGCGGCGGCTACGACGTGAAGACCGTGGTGGGCGGTCCTGGCCGCAAGGGGTTTCAGGACGGCGCCGCCTCCGAGGCGCGCCTCAGTTCGCCCCATGCGGTGCTGTGGGGTCCCTCGGGCGAGCTCTATATCGCCGACATCGGCAACGCCCGGGTGCGCTGCCTGCGGGATGGACAGATCAGCACCGTGGCAGGCACCGGGAAGCGCGGGCTGAGTGATGGCCCCCAGGGGCAGATATCTTGGCCCATGGACCTTGCGCTGGGGAGTGACGGCACCCTCTGGATCGCCGATTGCGGCACCCTCACCCTGCGCACCTGGCGGGCGGATCGCGGCCTAGGCACGCCGTTCCCCGGCCTCCGCCTCGCCATGCCCCATGGCGTCGCGGTGCGGGAAGGGCAGGTGCTGGTGGCGGAGATGAACGGACAGCGCGTGCTCGCCTATGACATCAAGGATGCCCGCGTCAGCACGCTCTATGGCGATGGCGCCAAGGGCTTTGGCCCCGGCCAGCTGAACCGCCCCGCAGCATTGCTGTTGGATGGTTCGAGGCTGTGGGTGGCGGATCTTTATAACCACCGGGTGGTGCTGGTGGAGTTACCCAACTGAAGCAATTCCCCTTCTGCGGCGCCGCCAGCGCACCCGGGTCATGGCCGTTTGGTTTCGGGAGAGGCCGGAGCGGCAAACCATTGGTCCCGGGGGACCACTACCGGCGCGGCCTTGTCGCCGATGTAATGGGGCGACATGATCTGGACGCCGAATTCATTGAAGGCATCCTGAATATGACCATGCAATTCGGACCGCACCAGGAAGCGCTGCTCTGGATTTGCGAGCCGAACGTTGAGCTGATACTCCACGTAGTAGTCGGAGAGCGCCGTTTGGAGCACAAAAGGCGCGGGCTCCTTCCGGAGGCCCTCCGTTCGACCCGCGGCGAGCAGCAGCAGGGCCTGCACCTGTCGCCAAGGCGCGTCGTAGCCGATGGTGACACTCGTGTGCAGTACCTGCCCTTCTTCGCCACCAGGGCGGGAGTAGTTCTTGATATTGGCCCCCAGCACCACGGCGTTGGGAATGGTGACTTCCTCTTGTCGGCGAACTCGCAGCTTCGTGGAGAGCAGGCCCAGCTCTGCCACAATGCCCTCCGCATCACCAATACGCACGGCGTCGCCCACCTTGAAGGCGCGGCTATACATCAGCACCAGCCCACTCATGGCTTGGTTCATGACTCCCGAACTGCCCAAGGAAATAAGCAGGCCCATGAACACGCTCACGCCCTTGAAGGCCAGGCTGTCACTGCCGGGCAGGTAGGGATAGGCCATTACGGCAGCGGAGGCCCACAGTACGGCGGTGACGATGCGTCGCGTGGGTTGAGCGGTTTCAGCGTGCAGCCAGTTCAGCTCGACATCACCGCGTTCAACGCTGTTGAAAAAGGAGCCCGCCGCGCGGACCAGTAGGCGCGTGCCCAGAGCAATGAAGGTCACGGCCAGGAAGCCAGGGATGCCTGAGACCACTTTTTGAAGCAAGCCCGCGAGAACCTGCATCAGATAGCCCGTCATGGTTCGGGCCCAGGGTTGGGTGTAGGGGAAACGCCCCAGCACATAGGTTGCCCAGAGATAAATCAGCAGAAGCAGCAAGCTGACGTGGAATAACCGCAGGAGAAGCTGGACCGCACGGCTGAGGCGAAAACCATCAAAAAGGACCAAGTTGCCCAAGGCTAGCCGTGGCACAGCCTTGTGTTCCAGCTGGGTCAGGCGCAGCTGCACCCACCGTCGGATCCGCCGGAGCAGGTATACCGTCAGGGCGAAACCCAGCGTGGCGAGGCCCGCAGCACCGGCGGACCAGGCGAGGCGGCGAACATCCCGCTGTTCCGATTCCGCTACGAGAGCTTCCGCGAGTGCCATCCGCACTCGCTCCGCAGCCTGAACCGCTGTGCCATCCACGCCAGGTTCCAGGTCTCCTTGCAGCACCGTAAAAAGTGGCTGATCCCCGATGAGTAGCTGAACGCCTTCCGGGATGCCCAGAGCCTGGACGGGTTCCCGCAGCCGAGCATCGGGTACGGCCGCCAACCGTGCTCGGGCTCGTTCGACCCGCTCCCTTGGGCCGAGGGGGCCCAAAGGGGCGCGAAAGGTGTGGACCGGGCGATTTTGGATAATCAGAGATTCCGAAGTCGCCTCGGGCGCTCCCCACAGTGCACTCGTCAGAGCCAAGCAAGACAACAGGATACGGGCAAGACTGGTCATGAAACCGCCTCGGAGAAAGGATGCCTAACAGCCTACCTCACCCCGGTGGATACCACTTTGCCGGAGGTCAGGATCTGGACATCAGTCGCAACGCCATTCCGGTGCTGAAGGGGCTGCTCGGGGCCTAACCGGGATCAGGTGGGTGGGATAGGCGCCAGGGCTGCGGTGAATTGGGCTGGGAAGGCGAGGATGAAAGTGGTGCCCTGGCCGAGGGCAGAAGACACTTTGATGCTTCCGTTCATGGCCTTGATGATCGAAGCCACCATAGCCAACCCAAGGCCCGTCCCGTGGCCGGAGGTCTTGGTGGTGAAGAAGGGTTCAAAGATTCGGGCACGGACTTCTTCAGGCATACCGGTGCCCGAATCTTCGACCTCCAGGTGAATCTCGTCACCGATTCGGCGGGTTCTGATCGTGAGGGTGCCCCCCTCAGGCATGGCGTCCCGTGCGTTGATCGACAGGTTCAGGATCACCTGTTCCAGCTTGATTCGTTCGCCGAATATCAAGGCCATGGCCTTATCCGGCAGGATCTGCAGCTGGATGTTGCGACCCAGCAAGCCTCCCAGCAGGAGCGAGCTGTCCAGAACCAAGCGATTCAGGTCGAGGGGTTCTCGTGCTTCCGGCTCCGCGCGGCTATAGGCCAGCAGGGCCTTGAGCACCTCGCTGCAGCGCATGGTCGCGCCTCGGGCGCGCTCCAGGTAGGGTTCCAGTTCGGGGTGGCCTTCGAGGATGTCCGAACAGAGGGTCAGGTTGCCCATGGCAACCGCCAACTGATTCTTGGCGTCGTGGACGATTCCGGGCGCCATGGCCTCCAGAGTTTCGGTCCGCTGCAAGTGTTCAAGCTGGCGCTGAAGCTCTTCCAGCCGGATCTCGGCGGTGTGGCCTCGGCGTATGGATGTGTCGAGTTTGTCCAACTCGCGAATTCTCAGATAGGCGGGGAGCGGAACGGTTCCCGCAGCGGTGCTGGATTCCGCAAAGTGCTCCAGCGGATGGATGACCCGGCCTTGAAAGTAAAAAAGGAAGACGCTGGAGAGACCTGCGGCCAGCGTCGGGAGAAGGACGACGGCCCCCCAGTCCTTCCAGCCCCAGGCGAAGTCTGTATTCTTGGCTAGAACCTGGGCTTTCAGGGAGGGACGGCCTGCTCCCGCCATCGTGCGCATGGAAAGCACGGGGGCCGAAAGGAGGGGCGACGTCAATTGGGCACGGCTTAGTGTGGCTTCGCCTGAATCCAGACCAGGGGCCCACCGCGGCAAAAGCACCCTTCCTTGTGGATCCAGGACCTCAAGATGTTTGAAGGCGGGATCCATGGACCATAGGGTCTTGGATAGTGTGGCGAGGTTGATGTCGGCGCCGACGACGGCACGGAGCACGCCCGCTTCGTCCCTAATTGGGATGATGTAGGAAAAGCCCGCAACACCAGGAGGAAATCGATACGCATCCTGCATCCACGCGGCTTGACATTGTTGGACGGCATGCTGGAACCAGGGGCGCGCTTCGGCCCGATATCCCTTCATGTGGGGGGCTGTGAGATTCAGCTGGTACGCGCCTTTGCCAACTGTGAACGATTCCGGTGAGGAGCCCGACCACCGGTGAGAGGTGATCTTCCAGCCTTCCGGCATGCGGTTAAGGAAGAGGATCTGCTTCCGGGTATCGAAGAGCATGAGTGAGGTGACAGACCCTTCCAGGTTCAGAAAGGGGAGCAGTTCGACGAGCATCTGTGGGGATTCCAGGTCGGTATTGCCTCGACTCCACCTTTCAGCCAAGGCTTGAGCCAGGACTTCGGCTTGATGGAAGGCAGAGGCAGCGTGTCCCTCGAACCGATCCAATCCCTGTCTGGCTCGTTCCGTTGCACGGGTGCGGGCACTGTGGCGAACGCTCCAGACTCCGGCAAGCCCTGTGATCAAGGTGAGTCCAAGGACCAAGGTGAGGCCTCGCCTCATGTACCAGGACCGGATTGTCACCATGACGAGGATTTCGGCAAACGCTGGGTGGTGCTGAATTGATAAGGCGGGGGGATGACAATGGTCTTCTTTTTTAAGTAATTGGAAGGCCATTGCATGGGAATTCTCCGAAACAGAGGTCGGGGAGGTTTCGGGAGGGCACAGTCCGACATTGGCCAAACAACCACAGAGCGTTCGGGTGAACGTTTTTCCAAGGATCGGGCTCCCAACAGCCTCGGGCAGGAATCCGAGAATAATGCAAAATGCCTCGCGAGGCGATGGAACAGTAAAAAAATAGACCAAAACACTGAATGACAAAAAAGGCATCCGACAAGGAGTGCACCCTTCATTCCTCACCGAGCCTTCTGATTTCATGATGTTCGGGATGCACTCCCCTGAATGAAGTGCTTCTCGATGGTGCAATACCCTCGACACCCTATGCTGGGAGCACCGTTCAGAGGCTATGGGCATGTCGCTTAAGCGCATCGGACGCATCCTGCTGGGCGTGGGCCGCGTGTTCGTGATTGCCATGGTGTGGGCTTTGGCCCCGGCCAGCTGAACCGCCCCGCAGCGCTGCTGCTGGATGGTTCGAGGCTGTGGGTGGTGGGTCTTTATAGCCACCGGGTGGTAATGATGGATTTGTCCAACCGAAGCAGTGCTGCTGGAATCGCTTATCAATCTTTCGAAGCTGTCATCAGATCTTGAAGGCTGCGCACGCGTACTTCGCCGCGCAGCGTTTCGATGGCTTCGCAGGCAGCCAGGGCCGCGTTCAGATTGGTGAGACAGGGAATGCCCAAGCGCAGGGCTTCGCGGCGGATGGCGCCCTTATCTTCGAAGGCCTCGCGACCCTTGGGCGTGTTGATCACCCATTGGATTTCGCCATTCTTGAGCAGATCCACGGCATGAGGACGCCCTTCCGTCACCTTGTTGATGCGACGTACGCGCATGCCCATGGTGTCTTCCAGGTAGCGGGCGGTGCCTTCGGTGCCACAGAGTCCGAAACCCATTTTGAGTAGGCTGGAAGCCAGTTCGGGCAGTCGTGCTTTATCGCCATTCGCAACGGAAAGAAAGACTGTTCCGTGCAAAGGTAGCGGGATTCCGGCAGCCAGCAGCGCCTTGGCTGCGGCTTCGCCGAAGGTTGCCCCGATGCCCATCACTTCGCCTGTGCTCTTCATCTCCGGGCCAAGCACCGGATCCACACCGGGGAATTTGGCGAAGGGAAACACCACACCCTTGACCGCCACTGCCAGGGCCACGCCATCTTGAACGCCCTGCTGGGCGAGGGATTGTCCCAGCCCCACGCGCGCCGCGATGCCCGCCCAATCCCTTCCCGTGGCCTTGCTGATGAAGGGCACCGTGCGGCTGGCTCGCGGGTTGGCCTCCAAGCAGTACGCCACGCCATCCTTCAGGGCCCACTGCAAATTCATCAGGCCGCGCACGCCAAGCTCCATGGCCAGCTGACGGCTATAAATCTTTACCGTTTCCAGGATGTCATTTTCGATGCCGAGCGGCGGGAACACCGCGTAGCTATCGCCGCTGTGAACTCCGGCTTCTTCGATATGGGCCATGACGCCGCAGATGGCCGTGTCCTGGCCATCGCAGACCAGATCCACATCAAGCTCCTGGGCGCCATCCAGGTAGCGATCCAAGAGCACCGGTTTTGTGGCATCGATGGCGGCTGCTTCTTGTACGTATTTCTCCAAGGTGAGGTCATCGAAAACCACGGCCATGGCGCGTCCACCCAGCACGAAGCTGGGGCGCACCATCACGGGATACCCGATGCGATGGGCCGTTTCGCGCGCCTCCTCCAACGTGGAGGCCATGCCCCATTCCGCGGCGGGAATGCCGAGGCGGGAAAGCACCTGGCCGAAGCGATCCCGGTCCTCCGCATCCAGAATGCTCTGGTGCGGCGTGCCCAGCATGGGCAGCCCCGCGCGCTCCAAACCCTCGGCCAGCTTCAGCGGTGTCTGCCCGCCGAATTGCGTGAAGATCCCCAGCAGATTTCCGCGGCCCCGTTCGCGGTTGGCAATGGCCTTCACGCTTTCCAGATCCAAGGGCTCAAAGTACAGCCGGTCGCTGGTATCGAAATCGGTGCTGACGGTTTC
>JAIFMW010000143.1 GCA_020048105.1 Deltaproteobacteria bacterium
GAAGGCCAGCAGAGCCTCGCGGGTTTCCATTTCGGGTTTGGTGGCCTTGGCCTTGAGCACTGCAAGGCTCAGGTCCAACAGCGTTTCAATGTTCAGGTTCCAGCCACGCTCCCACAGGATGCGCACGATGCCCTGACCGGCACGGCGCAGGGCTAAGGGATCCTTGCTGCCCGTGGGAATCTGGCCGATGGCGAAACAACCCACCACCGTATCGAGCTTATCGGCGACTGCTAGCAGCGAACCCATGGCCGTGATCGGTGTGGGAGCCTCGGCGCTGATGGGCTGATAGTGCTCCTTCACGGCCTGCCACACCGCTTCAGGGGCGCCTTCATGCTTCAGATACTCGCCGCCCATCACGCCTTGCAGCTCGGGGAATTCACCGACCATCAGCGTGACTAGATCGCACTTGCAGACCTGGGCCGCCTGGGCAGCTTCCTGGACATGCCCAGCATCGCTGGACACGCGCGTGGCCAGGCTCGTGACCAGGGCCGTTACGCGTTCGCTCTTATCGAAATAGCTGCCGAGTTCGCGGTGGAAGGTGAGCTGCTTGAGTTTGTCGAGGCGGCTCGCTAAGGGCGTGCGCCGATCCTCGGCCACAAAGAAACGAGCGTCGTAGAGCCGTGCCCGCAGCACCCACTCGTTGCCCGCCTGGACGAAGCCTTCCGGGTCATCGGGTCGGTTGGCGGCGGTCAGGAAGTAGGGCAGCAAGTCGCCCTTGGCATCCTCGATGCAGAAGGACTTCTGGTGCTCCTTCAGGCTGGTGACCAGCACTTCCTTAGGTAGATCCAAGAAGGATTGGGGAAATTCGCCGCGCAGGATGCGGGGAAATTCCACGATCTGAGCCAGCGTATTGGCCAGTTCTTCATCCTCCACCACGCACCCGCCCACTTCCGTGGCCAGGGCCTCAAGCTGTGTGAGCATGCGTGCCTTGCGCTCCTGGAAGGCCACCACGACACCCGCGTTCAGCAGCACGGCTTCGTAATCCTCGGGCCGCGCCACCGTCACAGGTTCGGGCCGATTCAGATGAAATAAGCGATGGCCCCAGGTCGTGTTCCCGGCCTTCACGCCATCCACTTCGAAGGGGATGATCGTTTCGCCCAAGAGCCCTAGGATCGAGCGAATGGGCCGCACGAAGGCGAATTCTGAGTTGCCCCAGCGCATGGCCTTGGGCACATGCAGGCCCGCGATGAGCTTGGGCAGGGCCTCGGCCAGCAATTCGAGGGTTGGGCGACCCGCCTTGGTGAGCGTAACCACGGCACAGGCTTCTTTTTTTCCGGCGGGTTGCTCAAAGCGCACGGCGGAAAAATCCACGCCCCACTTCTCGGCGAACTTCAGGCCGGTTTGGGTGGCGGCACCGCTTTCATCCACACACATGCGCTGGGGTGGGCCCACCTGGGTTTCGGTCTGATCGGCCTGAGACACCGGCAGCCCGGCCATGCGCCACGCCATTTTGCGGGGGGAATAATCGATGTGGATAGAGGCCACAGAGAGCTTCTGCTCACCGGCCCATTTCGTGAAGGCCTCCGAAAACTCCTGGGTCAACGGCTCCAGAAACCGCGCCGGGATTTCCTCGCAATGCAGTTCCAGGAGGAGGGTGCGCGTATCCATCACTTCACCTCCTGGGCGGCAGCGGCTTTCGTGGTTTCGTTCTCCAGATAAGCCTTCGCGCAGGCACAGGCCAGATCGCGCACGCGCTTGATGACGCCGGGCCGTTCCGTGGTGCTCACGGCGCCGCGGGCATCCAGCACATTGAAGGTGTGGGACATCTTCAGCGCCTGATCGTAGGCTGCCAAGAAATGGCCGTGGTCCTTGACCATGCGCCAACCTTCCTTCTCGAAATCATTGAACAGGCGCTGGTGCAGCTCGATATCCGCATGTTCGAAACTGTAGGCGCTCAGCTCGAATTCCTCGCGGTGGCGCACCTCGCCGTAGCTGATGGGGAACACGCCCTGGTCCGTTTTGATCTCGCCCCAGGTGAGATCGAAGATGTTATCGATGCCGGTCAGGAACATGCAGATGCGCTCGATGCCGTAGGTCAACTCGGCGCTCACGGGCCGACAATCGATGCCCGCCACCTGCTGGAAGTAGGTGAACTGGCTGATCTCCATGCCATCCAAGACCACCTGCCATCCCACGCCCCAGGCGCCCAGCGTGGGCGATTCCCAGTTGTCTTCCTCGAAGCGCAGATCGTGTTTGGTGAGATCGATGCCCATGGCTTCCAGGCTTTCGATATACATCTCCTGCACCTTGGCGGGCGAGGGTTTGAGGATTACCTGGAACTGCAGGTGCTTGTAGACCCGGAAGGGGTTTTCGCCATAGCGGCCATCGCCAGGGCGGCGCGAGGGTTCCACGTAGCCCACGTTCCAGGGTTTCGGCCCCAGCGCCCCGAAGAAGGTCAGCGGATTCATGGTGCCCGCGCCCTTTTCAATGTCGTAGGGCTGGCCCACCAGACAGCCACGATCGGCCCAGTAGCGCTGAAGTCGGAGGATCAATTCTTGAACATGCATGGGAACCCGCGAAAAACCTAGATTCTACCGGGGTTTTGGCTTGGATTCGAGGCTGGAGTTTGCTGCGGACTGATTTCGTGGCAACGCCAAGGGCAATAAATTCACCACGGAGACGCGGAGGACACGGAGAAAGAAAAGAGGAAGAAGAAAAAGAGAGAAAGAAAAAAAGGCAGATTAAGAATTGCGAGGGAGATCTTGGGTGGGGCCGGTCTTCTTCCAAGTAGCCTTTTCATTTCTCTTTTTTCTCCGTGTCCTCCGTGCCTCCGTGGTGATTTTTTTAAAATGCAACCTGTCTCAATCCCGTTCACACCCTTAAGCCATCGCAATACGAGGCTATACTCGGAGTTCCTCTTTTTTCGAAAGCGAGCCATCATGCGCATCCCTTTGCTCCTCTGCCGCCTTGGAATAACTGCGACGTTGCTGGTGGCGGGTCCGGTGTTTGTTGCAAGCCCCTTGGGCGCGGCGGTCACCGCCAAGAAGGTCGCCAAGAAACCCATCACCCACGATGTCTACGACGGGTGGCGCAGCCTCCGCGATTCCTCTCTGTCTCGCAACGGTGAGTGGTTGGTGGTCACGATCGTGGCGCAGGAAGGCGATGGGGAACTCCTGGCGCGCAACCTGAAAACGGGTCAGGAATGGCGTCATCCCAGGGGCAACGCGGCGGTGATTTCGGCGGAAGGTCGCTATGTGGCCTTTGCCATTGCGCCTCCGAAAGCCGACGTGGACAAGGCCAAGAAGGATAAGAAGAAGCCCGAAGAAATGCCCAAGGCGGGACTGGGTGTGATGGACCTGACCACCGGCAAGGTGGATACTCTCGACCGCGTGAAGAGCTTCCGTCTCGGCAAGGAAGGCGGGCGTTTCCTGGCGGCCCTGCTCGAAAAGCCCGAAGACAAGAAAGCCGATGCCAAAGCAGAAACCAAGCCCGAACCGGGCACCGATGAGGAAGACCAGCGTGCCCGGCCCGCCGCCACCGACAAGGACAGCAAGAAGAAAGAGCCTGGCACCGATCTTGTCATTCTCGAACTGGGCACGCCGAACCGCACCACCCTCAACGAGGTGACCGAATATCAGTGGAACCGCGATGGAGCTTGGCTGGCCTACGCCGTGAGCGCGAAGGAAGCTCCCAAGGCCAAGGACAGCGCCAAAGATCTGGTGAAAGATGACGTCAAACCCAAGGAAAGCCCCAAAGTCACCTACACCGATCCCGCCAAGGAGGGCGTTTATCTCTGGCGCGCCAGCGAAGGCAAGGCAACGCCCATGCTCTTAGGCAAAGGCAGCTACAAGGGGCTGGTGACGGATGATTTGGGCACTCAAATGGCCTTCCTCAGCAACCGGGATGATGTGAAAGCCGAAGCCCCGACCTTCAAGCTCTACAGTTGGAAGGATGGCGTCGCTGCGCCCCAAGAAGTGCCCACCGCCACGGCCAAGGGCTTGCCTGCTGGCTGGGCACCTTCGGAGCATGGACGCTTGGATTTCACCAAGGACGGGGCGCGCCTATTCTTCGGCACGGCCCCAGCGCCCAAGGCTGAGCCCAAGGATGCACCCGACCCTGTGAAGGTCGATCTTTGGCATTGGAAGGATGCCGAGTTGCAGCCCATGCAGAAGGTGCGCGCCGAGGAAGAGAAAAAACGCAGTTTCCGCGCGGTCTTCCATGTGGCTGAAGGTGTCGCGGTGCAGCTGGGTTCCGAGGAGCTTTTCGATATCGAGAGCAACGATAATCCGCAGGTTGCCCTGGGGTTTGCGCCCAAGGCCTACCTCCACCTGGCTTCATGGGATCAGGCCTACGCCGATGCCTATGCCGTGGATCTGAGGACCGGCGCTCGCAAGCTGCTCGTGAAACAGCTCCCCTGGTCCCGGCGCAGCAGTGACGGGCCAGGGCGCGGTTCCCGCCTTTCCCCAGCGGGCAAGTATCTGTTTCATTTCGATGGTACTGCCAAGGCCTGGATGCTGGTTCCTACGGAGGGCGGCGCCACCCTCAATCTCACCCAGAACCTGAAGGTGGCCTTTCATCAAGAAGATCACGACACGCCCGAATTGCCCGGCCCCTATGGCATGGGCGGTTGGACCGCCAACGACGAAGCCTTGCTGGCCTATGACCAATTTGATCTCTGGGAGCTGAAACCCAACGGCGCCCGCAACCTCACGGTGGGCAAGGGTCGGGAACAAAAAACGGCCCTTCGCTATCTGAGGCTCGATCCCGAAGAGCTTGCCATTCCTACGAATCGTCCGTTGATGCTTTCGGGCGTGCAGGAAGAGACCAAGGCCACTGGCTTCTTCCGCGCCGGTTGGAATGCCGCTGCCCCCACGCGCCTCATCTGGGGCGATCAACTCATGGGCGGACTGCAGAAGGCCAAGAACACCGACACCGCCATTTTTACGCGACAGCGCTTCGACGTTTTTCCCGATCTCTGGGCCACGGATTTGAATTTTGCCAAACCCGTGAAGGTGACCGATGCCAATCCTCAGCAGAGCCAATACGTTTGGGGCAGCCAGGAATTGATCGAATTCGTGAATGCCGATGGCAAGGTGCTGAAGGGCCTGCTCGCCAAGCCCGAGAATTTCGACCCCGCCAAAAAATATCCCCTGATGGTCTACATCTACGAGAAATACAGCGATCGCCTCCACAGCTACCAGGCCCCGGCACCGGGCACCAGCATCAACTTCACGCGCTTCGTGAGCAACGGCTACGTGGTGCTGCGCCCCGATATCGTCTACGAAACCGGCTACCCCGGTCAGAGCGCCATGAAGTGTGTACTGCCCGCCATCGAAAAAGCCGCTTCGCTGGGATTCATCGACCGCGAGCATATCGGCATCCAGGGCCATAGCTGGGGCGCCTACCAGATTGCCTACATGGTGGGCCGCACCAACCTCTTCAAGGCCGCCGAAGCGGGCGCGCCTGTGAGCAACATGACCAGCGCCTACGGTGGCATCCGCTGGGGCACGGGCATGAGTCGCGCCTTTCAATACGAAAAGACTCAGAGCCGGATTGGTGCGCCCCTGTGGGAGCGCCCCCTGGAGTTCATCGAGAATTCGCCACTGTTTTCGGCCGAGCGGGTGCAAACGCCGCTGCTCATGATCCATAACGACGAAGACGATGCGGTGCCATGGTACCAAGGCATCGAGTTCTTCTCGGCGCTGCGCCGCCTGAACAAACCCGTGTGGATGTTCAATTTCAATGGCGACAAGCACAACCTCGTGCAGCGGGAAAACCAGAAATACTGGACCCTGCACATGGATGAGTTCTTCGATCACCTGTTGCTGGGCGCGCCGCGTCCCCAGTGGATGGATCAGCCCGTGCCCTACAACGAGCGCGGAAAGCGCGATGTGAAGAGCCTTTCCAAGTAATCGATCACGCCCCGCCCAATGGCCATGGCCCGTGCCATTGGCCTTCGGCGATTTTAGAATTCACTGTTATGATTTTTTTTCTTTTGGGAATCCCATGTCAAAAAAAATCGCCTTAATCGCCATCGGCGGCAACGCCCTCCTCAAAGAGAAAGAGCAAGGGCTCCAGGAAGAGCAGCTTGAGAACGCCCGGGAATGCGCCGAGATGTTCGCTAACGTGGTGCAGGCGGGCTACAGCCTTTGCGTGGTCCACGGCAACGGCCCCCAGGTGGGCAATATCCTGATCCAGCAGGAAGCCGGTGCCAACCGCATTCCGCCTTACACCTTGGATATCGCCGATGCCATGACCCAGGGCTCCATGGGCTACATCATCGAACGCATGCTCATCAACCGGCTGAAGTACATCAAGCACGAAACCCCCGTCACCACGGTGCTCACCGAAGTCGTGGTCGATCAAAACGATCCCGGTTTCGAGAATCCCACCAAGCCCGTGGGCCCCTTCTACACGGAGTTCCGCGCCGTGGAATTGCAAAAACAGAAGAAATGGCATATGAAGGAAGATGCTGGTCGTGGTTGGCGCAAGGTGGTGCCATCACCCAAGCCCCTGGAAATTGTTCAGCTCGAAGCCGTGAAATTGTTGTTGGAAGCCGGTCATTGCGTCATCGCCGGCGGCGGTGGCGGCATCCCTGTGATCCGCGATGCCAGTGGTTTCCTGGTGGGTGTCGAAGCCGTCATCGATAAGGACCGCCTGTCTTCGCTGTTGGCCGATCAGCTGGGCGCCGATACCTACGTGATCCTCACTGGCGTCGACAAGGTGGCCATCGATTTCGGCAAGCCCACGCAGAAGTGGCTGGATCGCATGACCGTCACCGAAGCCCGTCAGCACGCGGCCGATGGCCAGTTCCCCGCGGGTTCCATGGGCCCCA
>JAIFMW010000169.1 GCA_020048105.1 Deltaproteobacteria bacterium
GGGACTATCGGGCATTTGTTGGCAACGCGAAAGCCATGAAGCAACGCCGATAGCCACCTCCCGCCTATCACAGGCTCACCCCAAGCCGAGAAAATCAAAACCCACCTTCTTCTGGAGCAGGGAGGCCTGGGTGGATATTTGTTTAAGGAGATCTTCTTCCATGTGCGTTAGGCCTTTCGCATCCACCACGTTATCGGCCGGCTGGTCCGAGGTGAGCAGTTCCGCCTGATGTCGAAGGCGCAGAGCCATTAGGAAATCGTAGCCTTGGACCAGCTCTTCAAACCCGGAATCACTGAGAATTCCAGCCTCGTTCATGCGCCGGAAACGCGCGGGAGTGTTCGTTTCGGGGAAGGCGTAGCGCAGTGCGTACAACCGTCCGATGTGCACAAGGGGGGCGATGACTTCCTTCAAATCCAGCGTGCGATGAGGACTGGAAACGAGGTTTCCGAATAGGCCACTCGAGGTGCGGTACTGCGTGGTGGCACGGGCGAGGTGGCCCATGAATTCAGGCACTTCCAAAATCTCCCGCCGGATGTGGCCCCGCAGGGATTCCGTAAGAGTGGCCTCGCCATAGATGCAACGAAGATCAAAAAAAGTCCCAAATTCAAGAAGGTTTTGGGAATCGCCCTGTTGAATCCAGCCACTGAAAAGTTCCTTCCATTTCGGCAATGGCTGACACCAACGGGGATTGCGGGCCATCATCCCGCCTTTGCAGGCCGGGTATCCCGCCGCCTCTAGCCACCCTCCCACGCGCTCCGCCAGGACCAGGAAATATGCCTGGCTATCTCCAGAAACCTTCGCTGCGTCGAAGATCAGGGCACTATCCTGATCGGAAAGCAGAGTCTGTTCTTCACGGCCCTGACTGCCCAGCACGATGTAGGCAAAGGGAACTGGAGGTACGCCCAAACCTGCCACAGCAAAGGCAATGAGCTTCTCGGTCATCGCATCCGCCACGGCGGTGACCGATCGGCTCACGTGTTGGGGTCGAGCCCCACTGTCCAAGAGCCCCTTAATCAGGATTGGCAGCCGAGCCCGCAGCGCGATGACCTCTTCGGGGCGACTGGCCTCACGGATGGCGCGAATGAGCAGGGCTATGGGATAGCGACCTGCTTGAAGGAGATCCTGCCCGCGCAGAAGCCCCGTTACCGCCCCACCTGGCTCGGCAATGGCCAAGTGGTGAACCCCACGCTCACGCATGAACAAGAGGGCCTCGTGGCCTTGAGTCGATGGCGGCACCGAGAGAAGTGGGGAGCTCATCACCTCGAAGACGGGGCGTTCCGAGTTCAGCCCGCGGGCCACCACGCGATCCCGGAGATCCCGGTCCGTCAGGATCCCAAGGGATTCACCTCCGGGACCTTTCACCAGAAGCGCGGTCATATCGGCTCGACTCATGAGAAGCGCCGCCTCGCCAATGCTGGTTTGAATATCCGTAGTCAAGGGATCGCGCATGAAACCCTTCACCGGCTCTCCCAGATAGAGAAGGGCCGTCTGCAATTCAGCAATAAGGGCATCCCGTTCCCGCACTTCCCGCTGACGCTCCGTCGCATCCTCGGCCACCGCATCGCAAAATTTGGCTTCCCCACCCTCATCTCGCACCAGCGTGGCCGAAAGAACCACGGGTGCACCGCCGCGCGCTTCGCGCAGACGGAGAATGCGATCCTTCACTTCACCTGTTTCCAGAAGATCCTTCCGGAAGGCCTCCAGGCCATCCGCATCGAGAAAAACCTCCGAAAGCAATGTCTCAGGTTCGGTTCCGAACCCCAGCAGTTCGAGGGCCGAAGGGTTCGCCTCCAGCACGAGCATGCCGGGCTCCACCGCGGCTCGAAAAATCCCTACCCGAAGGTTTTCGGCCACGGCCCTAAAGCGCGCTTGGCTTTCGCTCAGGGCCGCCAGTACCTCTTTGTGAGAGGACAGATCCCGAACGATCAGGATGGCCCCTTCCTGCTCGCCAATTTGAATGCGCTCCACAGCCAACAACACCTCAACGGTGCCTTCATCGCGCTTGTGAAGACGACCCTCCACGGGCGACAAATCCGTCTGCCCCGAAAGCACTGCCTCCATCCACACGCGAAGGCCCCCTTCGGTCTCCAAGAGTTCTTCCAGATCCATCAGCGCCCATTCAACATCCGTGAGGCCCGCCAAATCGAGAAAGACCGGATTGGCGAACACAGGCCGCCCCTTTAATACCATCACAGTGCCTTCTTTGGCGGCCTCCACGAGGGCCCGGTAGCGCTCGTGAGATTCCCTCAAGGCCTCTTCGGCGAGGGTTCGCTTGCGCTCGAAGCGAAAGCTCTGCTGGGCCACGAAGAGAAGGAGCAAGGCGATCACGAGGGCGATGAAGACCGAGACTCGGATAATTTTTCCCGTGAGCGCCGAGATCTCGCTGTGAACATCCTCCAGGTAGATGCCAGTGCCCACCACCCATCCCCAGGGTTCAAAGAGGCGAACATAGGACTGCTTGGGCACCATGCGGCCGGGATCGTCCTTCCACTGCCAGACGTATTCCAAGTAGCCCTCTTGGCGGGCCTTTACGAGATCGGCAAAGGCCACGAAAATCCGATTTCCCTTGGGATCCTTGAAGTCACCCAGATCCGTGCCATTCAGATCCCCTCGGTAAGGGTGCATGACCATCTTGGGATCCAGGTCGGTGATCCAAAAGTAGTCCTTTCCTTCCCGCCCATACCTCAAGAACTGAATGCGCCCCGCAGCAGCGATTTGAGCATCTTTCCGGCTAAGCCGTCCCGCGGCTTCATCCTGCCGATATTCCTCCAAAATGCTGCAGGCAGAATTCGTCAGCTCCCGAATCATCTCCCGTTTGCGGGAAAGCAAGGCCCCCTCGAAGGCTGGCACCACGTAGGCAAAGATGGGCACCAGCAAGAGCACGATGGCGGTCAGCGTCGGAACCGCGATCCGCAACAAGAAGCTCTTCCAGTCGAGTTTTGGGAGCGGGCGTCTCACAGGACTTTTGGCTTGAGGCGCCGGAAGTTTTGGAGCTCCTGGAGCCGAGAGTAGAAGCCGACGAAAAGCCCGCCAGTTCTCGATGGGGAAATTGATTCCCAAATCGGAAAGACCCGCAATATCGGGGCCGTGGAAATCGCACCCAGCGCTCACGACCATCCCAACTTCTTGAGCCAAGCGAAGCAGGGCATGAATCTGATCCGGAGAATAGGGCGCGTACACGGCTTCGATACCATCCAAACCCATGTCGCGGAGCTGGAGAATACGGCTCCTCAGCCGATCAAGATCGGGTTCCAATTCGAAAGGATGAGCCAGAAAAACCTTGCCCCCTGCCCTATGCGCCAAGCCAATGGCATCCGCAGGAGAGAGCCCATCCGGACTTTGCACTCGGGTGATGGCCTCGCGCAGGTGGGGGGATTCCGAATCAAAACCATACGCTAAGAGATGAACCGGACCGCCTTCAGTTCGACAGCTCAATTCCACGCCAGCAAGGCACCCCACGCCATGCCGAGCCAGGGCATCCCGGAAGCGTGTGTGACCCGCAATGGTGTCGTGGTCCGTCAGGGAAGCCACCCTCACACCGGACTGCGCCAAACGATCGGCCAGGACTTCAGGGCTTAACTGGCCATCGCTAAGATCCGAATGGCAGTGCAGATTCACTCGGATACTGGTGTCCATGAAAACATTTTGGGCCAAACGCAAAGACAGCGCCTCCAAAAAGGTTGGAGGCGCCGTCTTTGTTTCAGAGTGCTAGGGGCTTAGTGTTCGAGATGTTCTTTCTTCTCGGTCAGCAAGGAAACCACCACCAGCACAATAAAGCTGAGAGGAATTGAGACGATGCCAGGGTTATCAAAGGGCACCGGCGCACTGGCCGGATCCAGTCCGAACTGCTTGAAGATGCTCGGAGATAGGCCGATGAGCGTCAACGAGCTAACGACGCCTACACCAATCGAAGCAGCAATGCCCTGGGAGGTGGTGCGCTTCCAGAAAAGCAGCATGATAATCGCCGGGAGGTTAGCACTGGCAGCCACCGCAAAGGCAAGCCCCACGAGGAAGCTGACGTTCTGGCCCTTGAAGATGATGCCCAGCATGATCGCAATAACGCCCACAATCAGAGCCGCAATCCGCCCTGCCTTGACCTTCTGCTTCTCATCCATCTTGATGTTCATGAAGCGGTCCATCAAATCGTGGGCCACGGCCCCCGAGGATGCCACGATCAGCCCAGCCACGGTACCCAGCACTGTCGCGAAGGCGATGGCCGAGATCACGGCAAACAGGAAGGTGCCAAAAGTCTGCGCCAAGAGCGGTGCGGACATGTTGTTTTCCGTGGGGTTGATCACGCTGTTAACCATGGCGCCCAGCCCCATATACAGGGTCAGGATATAGAAGAAGCCAATGGCAGCAATGGCCACAATGGTGGATTTGCGGGCAGCAGCGGGACTGGAAACGGTGTAGTAACGAATCAGGATATGAGGCAGCGCCGCCGTGCCCAAGAAGAGCGCCAGCATCAAACTGATGAAATCGAGTCGTTCCAGCCAGGTGCCTTCGATCTTGAACTTCGCACCGGGACGCAGGATTTTATTGCCGGTGGTGGTGTAGGAGTAGTGCACGGAGACCTCGGCACCACTGGCATCCTTGAATTTAGAGAACTTCCACAGATCAACCTTGGTGTCCTTGGCGCCAATCTTGGAGAGGAAGCTGAAGGGGCCGAGGGCGCCGGTCTTGGCCTCGGCGCTGGCATCACCGTTGATGGCGCGAAGCGATCCGACATTGCGCAATTTGCCACCGGCTTCGCCATTCACAACCTTGGGCTGCCCAGGAATCTGAGATTCCCACTGGCATTCCTGCAGGACAGGCTTGCCATCCCTTTCGGCATTCATCCACCAGGAGGCTTTGCCTTCCTTGGTGAGTTTGACGAAGGTGTGATCTTTCACGACCTTGGTTTCGCTGACAGTAAAAGCAGTGTCAGCGGGAATGATCTTGCCATCCACCGTCGTAGTGACCAGTTCCGCGTAGACGTGGAAGGGCACCTTGCCACCCTGATCGGGGCGCGTAGAAAGGCCTCGGACGAGCAGGGCCACGGTGACGATGAGGGAGAAAACGATGAGCAGCCCACCCTTGAGGAACTGCACGTAGGTGGTGGAAGTCATGCCAGCGGTGGCCACGATGATGATCACCACGGTACCCACGATGATCACGCCGATCTCATGGGGCAGGCCCAGAAGGGGCTGCACCAACACGCCGGCACCCACCATCTGGGGGATCAAGTAGCAAACAGAAACGATCAGCGTGCTGATCGCGGCCATGAGCTTGATGCTCTTGGAATTGAACTTGGCATCCACCGCATCGGTAAAGGTGTACTTGCCCATGCGTTTCATGGGTTCGGCCACCACGAAGAGGGCCACCATCCAGCCTGCCAGGTAGCCGATGGAATACAGGAAACCATCGTAGCCACTGGTGGCGATCATGCCGCAGATGCCCAGGAAGGAGGCGGCGGAAAGGTAATCACCGGCAAAGGCGATGCCGTTGACACCCCAATGAATATTGCCCCCAGCGGCGTAGTAGCCACTGGCGGATTTGGTCTTGGCACCAAAGTAGAAGGAGAGCCCAAGAACGAAAGCGACAAAGGTGAGAAAAATAACGATCGCCATGCTACTTGACCTCTTCGGTGGGGTTGGCGGCAAACTCGGCTTCCCTCTTCCCGCACAAGTGGTTGTAGGCCAAGGCGAGGACAAGGGCGAAGGCGATCAGAAAAAATCCGTAGACCACGGCCAGGTTGAGGCCCCAAAAAATCTCGGCCTCCATCAGAACGGGACTGATCAGATTGATCGCCACGAAGCCAGCATAGATAAGGGCGTAGACCAAAAACATCCACATCCCGATCCGGGTTTTGTAGGGAGTAGCGGGGTCTTTCCCGCTCTTTTGGGCAGGTTCATGAAACATCCGGGGGCTCCTGGCAAAAAAGTTGAAATTGGAAACAATAAATTTAAAAAAGATTACCCGCGAGGCGCCTAATCGACAATGCACATAAATAAAGGATCCGCATTCGCGAGAACAAATGGCCTGTCGAAGAATGCAAAAAAGGGCACCCGCATGGGGTGCCCAGGTTTTTGTCGCGCAAGTAGTGGTTCCGGAAATCCACCACTGCGGATGGGGCTCGTAGGTTTATGGCCCCAGCTTGGTGAAGAGGGCGATGATGCCGACTCAAAAGCAAAGTTAATCGGCGCCATCACCCCATCAAGAGGACAAATCTGCCGCCATCAATAGGGTTTCCAAAACACCGGGATCGGTGACGGGTGGTAAGCAAGCGTTGGACCGACACAAATAGGCCGCAGGTTCTCCCCGCAAAGTCGCTCGCCCCGCATGCAAAGGCAACGAAGAGTCGGCCTCCACCAGGGAAAGAACCATGCCTGGATAGTAGGATTTTCGGCCCACGGCAAGCAGAGCCTGGGTGCGGGGATCCCGCTTTTCTCCAGCCACCACCAATTCCATGGGTTCGCGCAGCAGATCATCCAGCACCGCAAGCATCGCCAAAAAAGCCCGTGGTCCCTGAGCCAAGCCCGAAGTGGCCAGAGCACGTTCGACCGCGGTGCGGTATTCCGAGCGATCTAGGTGCCTGGAAAGACGAAGCAGGGCCCGACAGGCGAGGGTCGTGCCCGAGGGCAGCGCTCCGTCCCATCCTCCCTTGTGCCGCAATATCAAATCGGGCTGCCCGGCTTCGGTGAAATAGAAACCACCCTCTCGGTCATCTTCGAAGCGCGCAAGCAGCCCGTCGGCCAGTTCTTCAGCCCAGCGCAGCCAGCGCACCTCAAAGCCCGCTTCGTACAGATCCACAAGCCCATCCGCCACGGCACCGTAGTCTTCCAGAAAGCCCGGAACATGGGCCGTGCCATTACGGTAGGCCCGAAGAAGGGTGCCGTTCTGCCAAAGAACTCGATGTAGGAATTCCGCACAGGCCTCGGCAGCCTGAAGGTATCGCTCATCTCCAAGAACTTGGTAGCCCTTGGCTAAGGCCGAAAGTGCCAAACCATTCCAACTGGCCAACACCTTATCGTCCTTCCCTGGGCGCACTCGACAGTCTCGAGCCTCGGCCATGCGCCGGCGCAGCTTGTTCAAGCGGTGCTCCAAAGCCTCCAGGGAGACTCCCAAGCGCTCCGCAAGATCGAGGGATGAGAACCGATGCAGCACCGATTTCCCATGTTCAAAATTTCCCCGAGCCGTGACCCCAAAAGCATCACAGAAAAGCGCTGAATCTTCCGGCCCCAGCACCGCTTCAATCTCCGCAGGCGTGAAGGCGTAGAACTTTCCCTCCTCGCCCTCACTGTCGGCATCCTCGGAACTGTGGAAGCCGCCCAAGGGATCTCGCAGATCATGCAAAAGGTAATCCAAGGTTTCCCGTGCAATGGCCTGATACCGAGCGTTGCCGGTGGCTTGAAAGGCCTTGAGGTAACAACTGGCGAGTTGCGCATTGTCGTAAAGCATCTTCTCAAAATGCGGCACCAGCCATTGCTCATCCACGCTGTAGCGGGCAAAACCACCGCCTAAGTGGTCGTACATGCCCCCTTCCCACATGGCGTCCAGCGTGCGCGTGGCCATGACTCGATCCTGCGGGTCGCCACGACGTAAAAGGAGTTCCACCGCCATGTGCGCAGGAAATTTTGGGGCTGACCCGAAGCCACCCCATTGAGTATCAAAGTCTGATCGCAGCTGCCGTAACGTGGTTTTAAAAATGGTGCCGTCCAGGGGTGACGATTTGCCAAAACCACTGGACCGTCGGATCAAGGTTTGGGTCAATTCACCCGCATCCCGCGCAAGTTCCTCCGGCCGCTCTCGCCATATCTCGGCAATGCGCGTCAGGAGTTGACCAAACCCTGGCATGCCTCGACGGGGCTCGCGGGGGAAATAGGTACCGCCATAAAAGGGCTTGAGGTCGGGCATCAGCCAGACACTCATGGGCCAGCCCCCTCGACCCGTGAGGGCCTGCACCGCGTCCATGTAAATTTCGTCCAGGTCGGGCCGTTCCTCCCGGTCGACCTTGATGGGCACGAAATGGGTGTTCAGCAACTTCGCGATGTCCTCATGCTCGAAGCTTTCATGTTCCATGACATGGCACCAATGGCAGGCGCTATAGCCAATGGAAAGAAAGATGGGTTTATTCTCGCGCCGGGCCTTGGCGAGGGCCTCTTCACCCCAGGGATACCAATCCACGGGATTATTCGCGTGCTGCAACAGGTAAGGACTGGTGGATTGGGCAAGGCGATTGGGCATCAGAACTCCGGCTTCCTACCTGAGATGCCGCTTGGAACCGCAAATATCTTCATCCCCGCAAAACCGATAGAATGGGGGATTGGCCTCAAATCGGCCTGGGAGTTTCATGTTCGAGTCCCTTAGCGAAAAACTGACCAAGGCCATGAAGAGCCTCCGGGGCGAATCGCGCCTTACGGAAAAGAACCTCGAAGATGTGCTGCGCGAAGTCCGCATGGCGCTTCTGGAGGCCGATGTCCACGTTCAGGTGGCTCGCAGCTTCCTTCAGCGCGTGAAAGAAAAGGCCCTTTCCCAAGGCGAAGATGGCAAGGGCGCCGTGGTGCTCCAGGGCCTGAACCCCGCCCAGCAATTCATCGATATCGTCTACCAAGAACTTACCGAAGTCATGGGTGGCGTGGCTTCCGAGAAACCCTTGGACTTTGGCTCCAAATCGCCCACGGTGGTGATGATGGCGGGCCTTCAGGGTGCGGGCAAGACCACGAGCTGCGGCAAGTTGGCAAAGTTCCTCAAGAAGAACGGCCATTCCCCGCTGCTTGTGCCCGCCGACGTCTATCGCCCCGCGGCCATCGAACAGCTGCACATTGTGGCCAAAGATGCCGGAGTGCCCAGTTTCCGCACCGAGGAACGCGACCCCGTGAAAATCTGCACGGCGGCAGTGGACGAAGCCCGCCTCAAGGGCTGGGACGTGGTGATCCTCGATACCGCCGGTCGTCTGCACTTGGACGATGTACTGATGGAGGAACTCGCCCGCATCAAGGCCGAGTGCGAACCCACGGAAATCCTTTTCGTGGCCGACGCCATGACGGGCCAGGATGCCGTGCGCTCGGCCTCGGCGTTCCACGAAAAATTGGCCATCACCGGGGTCATCCTGACGAAGGCCGATGGCGATACCCGTGGCGGCGCCGCCTTCAGCGTCAAGCACGTCACAGGCAAGCCCATCAAGTTCGTGGGCTCGGGTGAAAAGCTGGACGATTTCGAGCGATTCCATCCCGACCGCATGGCCCAGCGAATCCTGGGCATGGGCGATGTGCTGAGTCTCATCGAGCACGCTAAGGACAAGATCGACGAAAAAGAAGCCGAGGCCATGGCCAAGCGCATGGTCAAGAACCAGTTCACGCTGGATGACATGCTGGGCCAGATGCGCCAAGTCCAAAAGCTCGGCAGCATGCAAAAGATCCTCGGCATGTTGCCCGGCATGGGTCAGATCAAGGAACAACTGGCCAGCGTGGCCACGGACAAGCGCATGAAACACCTGGAGGCCCTACTGACCTCCATGACCCCCAAGGAACGCCGCAACCACTTAATTCTGGACGCTAAGCGCAGACGCCGCATCGCCGCCGGTGCGGGCCGCCCGGTCCACGAGGTCAATCAGCTGATCAAGCAATACCTGGAAATGAAGAAAATGATGTCCCAGATGAACGACCCCCGTTTCATGAAGCGCATGCAAGGCATGGCCGGGAAAATGGGCGGCATGCCAGGTATGCCTTTCTAGGACGAATTCCCCACGCAGGCGAACGGGAATTTCACGGTCCGATTACCGTGCAGACACGGCAGCGAGCTAGGCGGGATGCAGCCCGCCATAATTTGCGCTTGGGATGGAAGGACTTCCGGGTTACACTGGTGTGCTCTAGGAGTTCCTGATGTTGTCCATCCGTCTTGCTCGTAATGGCGCCAAGAAGCGGCCTTTTTATCACATCGTTGTCTCTGAGAACGACCGTATTCCCACCGGCCAGGCTCTCGAAATCATCGGTTTCGTGAATCCCATCGCCACCGCCGGGGAAACGCTCCGCATCGACGCCGACAAGGCCAAGGCCTGGATCAAGAAGGGCGCTCAGCCCTCCAAGACCGTCCTCGACCTGTTCAAGAAGAACGCGATCCTTTAAGGTTCACGTCCAGCGACACAGAAGGCCGGGCTTGTCCCGGCTTTCTGTGCAGTAGGCCGCTCGGGAAACCGCAAAACGTACTGGTTTTTCGTAACGGCTCTTAAGATTAAAGTCTCCCTCTGGAGTCTCCATGAACCTGGAAGCCTTTCTTCTCGATGTCCTCACCCCGATTCTGGACACCCCCGACGCCCTGCGCATCGAGGTCAAGGAAAACGGTCGAACGATGGACCTGTTCATTCACGCCGATCCCAAGGATCGTGGCCGAATCATCGGCAAGAGTGGCCGCATGATCAGCTCGCTGCGCACGCTTTGCCAAGCCGCTGGCGAGAAATCGGGCCTGCGTGTGAACGTCGAGATCTTCGAAGAAGAAGACGAACGTCGCGCGCATCGACCTGACCGCGCTGATCGATCGAGGCCGGTGAGCTAATGTTCCTGCTGGCTCATCTCGCCAAGATCCAAGGGCTCAAGGGCGAATTCCTGCTCCACGAGATCATGGACGAGCCGGAAAAGCTGCCGGAGATTCAAGGTCTGATTCTGGCGCCGCCAGAGATGGACCTGGATCACGCCGAAGCCGCCCCTGCCCCGGCCCGCCCCATCCAACTGCGCAACTTCCGCTGGCATCAGGACCGGGCCTGCGTGGCCTTCGAAGGTATTCCGGATCGAACGGCCTCGGAGCCCTTCAAAGGCTGGGCCCTCTGGATGCCCGATCCACAAGCATCTTTGGACGAAGGTCAGAGTTTCCGCCACCAATGGATTGGCTGTGACGTGTTCGTGAAGGGGGAGAAAATCGGCGAGGTGCTGCGCTTGGATCCCACGGTCATGGACTACGACATGGTGATCATGCGCGATCTGCGCGAAGGCCGCACCGGCCTGCGGGATATTCCCTTTATCAAGGCCTGGTTCACGCTGGATCTGCCCAACAAACGCATTGATCTAGACCCTCCGCAAGGATTGCTAGATCTGGATCGAATGGACTAACAATCCGCAGGCTGGGCTTCGAGTTTCGACTAGCGAGCGACAGTGCTTTCGGCCCAGCGCGTGGTATCGGCTCCGCCCTGCAACGCACCATCGGGCCCCACCACGATGATCTGCGCCACCCCGATGCGGGAACGTGCTTTCACGGTGTGGCCTTTGGCCTTCAAGCCATCGACCATGTCCGTCGAAATTCGTTTTTCCTCGAAGGCGATTTCGTCGGGCAGCCATTGATGATGAATTCGGGGTGCATCCACCGCCGCCTGGGCATCCATTCCGAAGTCCACGACATTGAGGATGGTCTGCACGGTGGTATTGGGAATGGTGCGGCCACCGGGGCTCCCCGTCACCATGAAGAGCTTGCCGTTCTTGGCCAAAATGGTCGGGCTCATGCTGCTCAACATGCGTTTGCGGGGGGCGGCCAGATTGGGCTTGGTGCCAATTAATCCCGTAGCATCGGTGCGCCCAGGCTCACCATTGAAATCCCCCATTTCGTTGTTGAGCAGGAATCCAGCGCCGGGCACCACGATGCGCGAACCGTAATTATCTTCCAAGGTATAGGTAAGGCTCACGGCGTTCATCTGGGAATCCACTACCGAAAGATGCGTGGTTTCCTCGGACTCCTTGGACCAGTTAAAGCGTTCCGGGGATGAGGTCGAGGCGCGCTCGGGGTCGATCGTCCTCCGCAAGGTCGCCGCATAGGCCTTGGAGCCCAGGTGTTTCAAGGGTATCGAAGGGTTGAAGGCCGGATCGCCAATCCAGCGCGCACGGTCTGCAAAGGCACGGCGCATGGCCTCGGCCTTAAGATGTTGAGTGGCGATGGTATCCGCTCCCAGCGCCTTCAAATCGCAACCTTCCAACTGATTCAAAATTTCCAGCAAGGCAATTCCACCGCCACTGGGGGGTGGCACGCAGAGCACCTCGAAGCCTCGATAGGTACCTCGCAAAGTCTTTCTTACGGCAACACGGTAAGTAGCGAGATCTCTGGCCGTGATCAGTCCACCATGAGCCCGCATTTCCCGAACGATTAGCTCAGCGGTTTCGCCCTTGTAGAAGCCATCAGGACCTTGCTTGGCGATGCGAGCCAAGGTGCGCGCCAAATCGAGCTGCCGCAAGGTATCGCCTGCGATTAGCGGTCGGCCATCGCGGCTGAACTGCGCTCGGGCGGCGGGATTTTTCTGCAACATGGGCAGGAAGGTTTTTAGCGAGGCCGCCATGGTTTCACTAACCGCAAAACCGTCCTCAGCCAACCGCTGCGCAGGCTCCACCAAGCGCTTCCAGGGTAATTTCCCATGGCGTTGCCACGCCGTGTGCAAGCCCTTCACGGTGCCCGGGACACCCACCGACAAGTAGGATTCGTGATGCAAGAATTCGTCGTAGCGACCATCCTTCAAAAACATCTTGGGATGGGAGCCGGTAGGTGCCGTTTCGCGAAAATCGATGACCTCGGTCCGCCCATTGCCCAAACGCACCAGCAAAAAACCACCCCCGCCGATATTGCCGGCGATGGGATGGGTCACCGCCATGGCAAAGGCCGTGGCCACCGCGGCATCCACCGCATTGCCTCCATCAGCGAGCACCTTGGCGCCGATCCTAGCCGCATGCCCTTCCTGGGCCACCACCACGCCGCCGGGCGAGGCCGCCGGGGCGATCATTCCACTCAGAAGCAAAATAGTTAGGAGGGCGCGCAGGGGATTGAGCATGGGAAAAGCCTAGCACCAGCACCCATGCGATCATGGAACATGACAACCCTACCCCTTGAAGCTACCGACCACGACCGGCGCGCCGAACTGGCCAATAGCATCACACATGGCCTAGGCGCAGTGCTCTCGGTTGCCGCCCTGGTGGGCATGGTGATGCTCGCCGCGCTCAGGGGCACCGCGCGCGATGTGGTGGGCGTCGGTGTCTTCGGCGCAAGCCTCGTGGTGCTCTATACCATGTCCACGCTGTACCATTCCTTCCGCAATCCAAAAGCCAAACACATCTTTCACATCCTGGATCATGCCGCCATTTACCTGCTCATCGCAGGAACCTACACTCCCTACTGCTTAGCCATCCTAAGGGGTTCCTGGGGCTGGAGTATTTTCGGCGTCATCTGGGGCCTGGCCGGGCTTGGCATCCTGTTCAAGGCAGTCTTTGGTCCCCGCATGCGCTGGCTCTCAACCACGGTCTACATCGCCATGGGCTGGCTGGTGGTCATCGCCATCGGCCCCCTGGCACGGTCCATGCCGCTGGGGGGCTTGATCACCCTGTTTGGTGGCGGGTTCTTCTATACGGGTGGCGTGGTGTTTTACGTATGGAGGAAGCTGCCCTACCATCACGCCGCGTGGCATATCTTCGTGATGCTCGGGAGCGCCTGCCACGTGGTGTCGGTGATCTTTTTCGTGATTCCAAAGTAAGCGCCAGGCAAGCCTGGCGCTTAGTGTTCCAAGGAGAAATTCAACTCTTTTCGGGGGTCGCGGAAGGAATGCCTTTGGCTTCGGAATCAGGGCTAGCTTCGTCGGCTTTTTTAGCCCAAATACCCGTCACGATTGGAGCATCGTCTACCTTCTTTTGAGTCGGATCCCAACTTCGAGTCACGCTCATGCTAAAGGGATTGGCCTTGCTGGACATCCAACCCGGATCATCAACGATGACGTAGACGCTTCGCGACTGGTTGGTGGGATTGGAATATTTCACCTCGGGGTTGCCAGTGGGGATTAGGTTTTGCAGCATGCCCTGTTCCAGGGACCCCCACTTATTGACCATCCCGAGTCGGAACCAACCTTCATTGGAGTGACGCAGGCGGATATGAATGGATTCCCCGGCGGGAACTCGGAAACCATAGGCTGTCCATCCAGCCGGAAAGTCAGAGACGCCGGTAAATTCATTTAGGTCTTCACCAATGGGCCGAACCGCAATGTTGCCACGTCGAGCCATGGCTTGGATCTCAGCCATGATATCCCGCCGCCGCCAGGCCTCCGTGGTGGGCCGAACCATGCATCGCTCCATGGGTCGGGGCGCAACAAGAATGGTAGAGGAGGGTCGAATCTGGGCGTTTGGGCTCGGTGTGCCTCGGTTGACTTGGCCCCGACTACCACTGGGCATCGAACCCGTGCCTCTCTGGGCGGGCCTTTCGCCCACAATTCGCGCCGGCGGACGGTCAACGGTTCGAATGGAACGATCACCGCTTTGGGGGGGCTGCGGGGGTGGGTTGGTTGAAACCACCCGCCCGCGATCCTGAGCGAAGGAAAATCCCTGCCCGATGGAGGCAAGACCCAAGATCAGGGCGCCGAGTCTGCGTCCGACAGAAGGAAGGGAAAGTGAGTGAGGGAACATAAAACCTCCCAGGGTTGTTGGTGAGTTTCACATACCAAGAGCATGGCTCGTGCCATTTTTCAAACAGCGGTAATTAGATGTTGCCTACGCCAGGCCCGTGACGGCCCCGGATACACTGAAAACCTCACTTGGAGGGCTTTCGCGTGTTTGGCAAGATTCAGCAGATTCATTTTGTAGGTATTGGTGGAATCGGAATGTCCGGCATCGCCGAGGTTCTGGTGAACCTCGGATATCAGGTAAGCGGTTCCGATATCAAGGAAAGCCCCACCACCCAGCGACTAGCGACCTTGGGAGTGGGAATTCAGATCGGGCATGATGCAAAGTGCATCCAAGGCGCTCAGGTGGTCGTAATTTCCAGCGCGGTGCGCGGGGATAACCCCGAAGTGGTGGCCGCCCATGCCGCCAAGGTCCCTGTCATCCCCCGGGGCGAGATGCTGGCCGAGCTGATGCGCATGAAATATGGCATCGCCGTGGCGGGTTCCCATGGCAAGACCACCACAACCAGCATGATCGCCCAGGTGCTTAGCCAGGGCGGCATCGACCCCACCATCGTAGTGGGCGGCAAGCTCGGGACCATCGGGAGCAACGCCAAACTCGGAAAAGGTCCCTATCTAGTGGCCGAAGCCGATGAAAGCGATGGCAGCTTCCTGATGCTCAGCCCCACCATTTCGGTCATCACGAATATCGACCGGGAGCATCTGGACTACTACGCGGACCTGGACGAGATCAAGGAAGCCTTCGTCACCTTCGGTAACAAGATCCCCTTCTATGGCAGTGTGTTCGCCTGCATGGACTGCCCCAACGTCGCCGCCATTCGACCCCGACTCAAGCGTCAGATCCATACCTACGGCACCAATCCCCAGGTCGATATCCGCGCCTACGATATCCGTCCCGATGCCTTCCGCACCCATTTCAAGGTGCGGGCCTTTGGCGAAGAATTGGGCGAGTTCTCCTTGGGCGTGCCGGGCCATCACATGGTGCTGAACGCACTCGCGGCCATCGGCGTGGCCCTGGAAATGAACATCCAGCACGAGATCATCCACGCCAGCCTCGCCAGTTTCACCGGTGCCGACCGGCGCTTCAGCCGCCGAGGCGAGCGTAATGGCGTGACCGTTATCGATGACTACGGCCATCACCCCACGGAAATCGCCGCCACTCTGGAAGCCGCCCGGAAAGGCTTCCCCGAACGCCGCATCGTGGCCGCCTTTCAGCCCCACCGCTACACCCGCACCCAGGCCCTGCTGGAAGAGTTCGGCCAAGCCTTCTTCAACGCCGATGTGGTGGCCATCACCGATATCTACGCAGCCAGCGAACCTCCCATTCCAGGCCTGACCGGACGCACCGTCGTGGACAACATCCTGGCCCACGGGCAACGGGAAGCTCATTACTGCCCCAAAGTCGATGACCTTCCCGCCTTCCTCCACGGTCTTGTCCAACCGGGCGATTTGCTGATCACCTTTGGTGCCGGCAATATCACCCAAGTTGGACTCAAGTTCCTCGACCTTCCCTAATTCCGGAATCCAATCTGGAAATACACGGACCGGCCAGGGCCACCGGGCGTTTCAGGAATCAGGCGACGGACATATTCCGGGTTCGCATAGACCTTGTTGAACAGGTTCTTCCCCGTGAGGGCAACCCACATGGCCGAAAAGCGATATTCCAGGTTCAGGTTGGCCAGGGTGTAGGCACTGACTTCGACTGGTGTTCCGTTGGTTAGCGTGCCCTTTTTCGCACCCACATACTGCAGATAGGGCGAAAGCGTCAGGCCTTTGGCAAGGGTCAGGTTCACGCCCAAATTGCCAAGCATCTTGGGAATGAAAATGACATCCGAAGTGTCTTTCTTCTCCGTGCCTTGCAAGAACGAGATATTCACAAAATGCCGCTCGCCCGCAAAGAAGGAGCCTTTGATTTCACCCTCGATACCCGAGAGCTTCTGTCCCTGGATATTGCCGTATTGAGGAGTGGGTCGGGTGTTGCCATTCACGCCAGCGGGCGCAAGCAGGGACCGCGAAATGAGATCGTTGGTATCTGCCGAGAATGCATTCAGACGAAGGCTATTGCTCCCCATCATGTAGTCCATGCCCAACTCGTAGGATTTCACCTTTTCAGGCTTCAGGGCGGCGTTGCCATTCACGACATTGGCGGTGGCCACATAGAGTTCGAAGAAATTGGGATCGCGACTACCGGTGCCGTAGAGGGCCTTGAAGGTCAGCTTGGGAGTTGCATTGTAGACAAGCCCCACACTTGGGCTAAGAGAAGACCCATACACGCTGCTCTGGGTGTAGCGAACCCCCGAAACAACCGCGAAATACTGCCCCAGGCGACCATCCATTTGAAGGTAGCCACCCTTCGTGTTGGAATCGAAGTCGCCCAGCCAGGCCGAGGTTCTAAAGGCCGAAAAGGTTCCGTCCGGCTTGCGCCACTCATAGGGGCCTGTCTTCTGAAATTCTCCGAATAGGCCAGCCGTTAGCCGCCAATCTTGGGTGAACTGATAGCCGGATTGAACCGTAAAACCATATTTGGTGCCCTGATAGGTGGCGTTTTCTGGCCCACCCACACTAGCCTGCTGCTGAGCCCAGGCCGGCGGATACCAACCCATAAGATCGTCCTTTTTCAGCGAGTCGTAATAGCCATATACGCTCACATCGGCCTTCTCCGAAAGCTTCCAGGAATAGCCCGAATCGAGGTAATAGCCATCCGTGGTTCGATCCCCCGTGGAAACGAGCGTGGGAATCAACCCAAACTTGCTTTTCTTATTCTTGAATCCACCGAGGTTAAGTTTCCAATCCCCGTACGTCATGGAAAGCAAGGCGTTGTAGAGATCGTTCTTGTAGGGAATCTCCCCACTGCGGCCATTCTCATCAAGATTGACCTTGAAGGGATACCCATCGGACTTCTCGGCTGTGGCCCCAAACGAGAGACGAAGTTTACCGGCATTCACCGCGTAGCGACCTTCAGCGCCGTAGGTCCCAAAACTGCCACCCTTGGCTGAAGCACTGAGGGCGTCGCCTTCCTGACCATCGAAGGTAATGATCTTGACCACACCCGTGAAAGCGTTGGTCCCATACATGGCGGAACCCGGTCCCCGGAGCACTTCGATGCGCTTGATCTGGCTCAGAGGCACGCCGCTGAAACTGCTATCACCCGTTACAGGTTCGAACATCGGATGGTCATTCAGCATGAACAGCCATTTGTTGTTGTAGTGGGCCTGCAGGTTGCCGCGAATACTCACCGAGGTGTAGCCAAAAGAGGTCTCCGTCAAATTGATCCCCGGCAATAGGCTAAGGGCCTCGGCCACGCTGGTTACACCCTGGTTTCGAAGATCCTCGGCCGTGATCACCGAAATGATGGCTGGAGCCTCACTAATCTTTTGCGCCTTCTTGCCTGCCACCGTCACGGGGGTGTCCAGGATTGCTAAGAGCTCGGACTCCAAGTCCGTGGCCGGTGGTGCCTGGGCAATGGCCAAGGATCCGGCCAAGAAAAACACCAAGGAGCTAAGTGATTTGCCCATGAATGCCTCCGAAGGGTAACCAGCTCCTTCTCATCGACACAAAATATAAGTTCATGAGATTTCCAACAAAATTATTTGTCTCGAAGCAACAAGCAATTACTGCTAAAAATTCACAAATTTGAATTTATTCATAAAATGCGGATTTCTAAAAACACCTATAAACGACAAGCGAAAGATGAAACCAACACCAAGTTAATTAATAAAATATCCCTATTCAACTCGCCACAAGGACGCTGCCGGTAGTACCCACAGGATATTTCTTCTCCTTGGTGGTGAGATTGCGCAGTTCCACCCTGACCACGGCAGCTTCGAAGTCCTTTCCAACGCGTTGGAGGCCACGATCACACTGGTATCCAACCGTCCGAGGAACTCACCCAGGAAAGCGCATTGGCTTACTCGGTGATTCGAGGTCTAATCGCCCCATGGGTAAACGAATAACTCTCGCGATTACGGGCGCCTCGGGTTCGGGCTTTGGCGTGGCGGCACTTAGGCGCCTCGCCGCCAATGCCGAGGTTGAGGAAATCACGGTGCTGATGTCGGCGACCGGCCGCCGGTGTCTGGCCGATGAATGCGGGATTATCGAAAAAACCTTGCTGGCCAGCAGTCCCAAGCTCCGGCTCGTGAACGAAAAGGATTTGGGCGCCTCCATCAGCAGCGGCAGCCATCGTCAGGACGGCATGGTGGTCATCCCGTGCAGTGCCGGGGCCCTGGGCCGAATCGCATCCGGCACCAGCGAGACCCTGGTGTCCCGGGCAGCCGATGTTTGTCTGAAGGAGCGCCGCCCCTTGGTGCTCTGCCTGCGAGAGACACCTCTCAACCGCATCCATCTCGAAAACATGCTGCGAGTCCACGATGCCGGTGCCATCGTGATGCCGCTGATGCCGGGCTTCTACTATGGCCCAAAATCCCTCGACGATCTCTTCGATGCCTTTGCCACTCGGGTGTTGGATCAACTTGGAATTCGCGAAGCCGATCCCCGGCGTTGGGATAATGGGTGAGCGAATTAGCGACCCTGCGCCGCTCCTAGGATTCGCTCCCAGGCGCCGGGCCTCAAATGACGTTTCAGGTGCTCGGCCCATCGCTGAATCCTTAATTCCAGTGGGTCGGCAATGTGCACGGGCAATTCGGGAAAACCCCGATCCCGACGCACCCGATTCAGAAAAGCACCGCGCCATGGATCACTGGCCAGTAGACCGTGAAGATAGGCACCCGCAGCTTTTTCAGAGCGCCAGCCTACCTCGGCTCCGCCTTCGGCCAGCGCTTCGCCACCTTCCGAAACCAGCTCGGTGCGGCCATGGTGAATTTCGTAACCGGCCAGGCTGTGACCAGCCTCTGGCCACAGCGATTTTGCCTGGGCTTGCCGGGTAATTTTCTCCGCTTCGAAGCGCGTCACCGTGGGCAGCAAGCCAAGGCCAGGAAAGGTTTTTGCCCCGCCCTCGCTGCCCCCTTCATCCAGCAATGTTTGCCCCAACATTTGGTAGCCACCGCAAAGCCCTAGCAGCCAAGCGCCCTGCGCCGCAGCTTCTCGCAGCGCCTCAGCCATGCCCGTGGCCGTGAGTTGCACAAGATCACCCACCGTAGCCTTGGAACCCGGCAACACGATGAGATCCAAGCTCGGCACCAGCTTGGGATCGGTCAACCACGTCATATGCACATCGGGCTCGGCCAGCAACGGCGCTAGATCCTCGGTATTGCTCACCCTGGGATACAGCACCGCTCCGACTTTCAATTTGTCATCGGGGCCGCGCTGATCCACGGGGATGCGAAAGGGGCGGTCTTCCTCGTCCAGCCCATGCTCAACGTGCGGTATCAGAGCCAATACCGGCAGGCCAGTGCGCGTTTCAAGAATCTCGATGCCATCTTCAAAAAGGGCAGCATCGCCTCGAAAACGATTCACCACGATGCCGATCACCCGGGCCCGATCCTCGGGCGGCAACAGATCCAAGGTGCCGATCACCTGGGCGAACACACCGCCCCGATCAATATCGGCCACCAGAATCAGCGCCGCCTTCACTTCGCGAGCCGGCAGTAGATTCACGAAATCCCGGCTCATCAGATTCAATTCCACGGGACTGCCCGCCCCTTCCATCACGATGACCTCGTGCTGGTTTGCCAACCGGTGCAGAGCGGCCATGGCCACGCTCCGATAGGGATTGCTGGGCTTGAAATAGTCGGAGGCCTCCTGCACGCCCAGCGCCTTCCCCAGCACCACCACCTGAGCGCCGGTTTGAGTCAGAGGCTTGAGCAGCACCGGGCCCATATCCACATGAGGGGCTTTGCGACACGCCGCTGCCTGCAGGATTTGCGCCCGCGGCATCTCCAACCCATCGAGGGTCACTCCAGCCTGATTGGCCATGTTCTGCGCCTTATAGGGCGCCACATTCATCCCTGCATCGGCCAGTAGGCGGCAAACCCCCGCCGTCACTAGGCTTTTGCCCACATCCGAAGCCGTTCCAAGAACTGAAATTGCGTATGCCATAGGGCTATGGTGCCAGAGGTGACGGGTTTTCGCGGGCACCTGAGGACTACAGCCGCTGATCCAGGCGCTTTCCACACATCCAAAGCGACAATGCCCACAAGGTGAGAATCGGAATAAATAGCCACGACCCAAACCGGTACAACCCGATCCCCGCAACAGCCATCAACCCGGTCTGAAGCGCTCCGAGCCCTAAGGATGGCCCTTGCAAAAAATGTCCGGGTCGCTTTCGGGGTGCGGGACAAAGGCTGGCGCGATGCCCCACCATCAACGCCGTGAATCCTGCCCCCAAACCCACTTGCCAATCGTGGGGTGCGACCAAGGGCAGCAGCAGCGTTAACCAAGCCGCGTCCCGGAGCAAAAACAACTGCCAACCTCGCACGGGAATTAGCTTTAGGCGCAGACGTTCACCTGCGGATTCCGCCCCCAACAAACACTGAGCCTGGGTGCCAAGGCTCAACACGATCAGGAGGCTCACGCCCATCTCCAAACCAGGGATGGCTACCGAACCCCAGATTCGTTGGCCCACCCCCCACACCGAAAGAAGAAAACCCAGGTACGGATCCAGGCTCCGCAGGTAGCTTTTCAGGCTCTGAAGAAAGAATGGGCCGAAGCGCCCAGAAAGCCGAAAGCGGCGCGGCGAGCGTGGCTTCGAGCCAAACCGCCACGCCAAGTTCTCGATGATCGGCGGCAAAACCACGATCCAAGGGATTACCCAAAAGGGATTCCAGCGCAGGAGCCACGACAAAATCAGCGTTCCCAAAAAAACGGAATTCAGGAGCCGAGCAAAAAGTCGAAAAAGGATTCGCTCGCACCGACCCATCGGCAAAAGGGCAAGGCGATCCTTGGGCAGCAGATGCAGCGGGTCTCGCCCCAAGGCGGGCAGCACAAGAAGGAGAAGAAGCCCTTGCAGCGCCGCTGCAGCCGGGGGGGCCACCACAAAAAGCAGCAACGCAAAGGCCCCAAAATGGTTGCGCCCGAGGGCGAGAAAGCCTTCGGATTCGCGCCGCACTTCCCGCAGGAGTGCCCCTAGAAGGAGGAGGACCCGAGCCATTCAGGCGTTCCCGGAAAAGGCTC
>JAIFMW010000040.1 GCA_020048105.1 Deltaproteobacteria bacterium
GATCTTGCCTTTGGCGAACGACACGATGTGGACGCAGTCGTAATTCACTTGCTTGTCGCTGGGGGGCAGGCCTTCGAATTCCCCGCGCTGGGTGCCCTCGCAGGTGACCCGGGCCACCACTGTGTCGCCTTCCGCGATCAGCTCATGGATCGTGTGCTTCGTGTCTGGGAAGGCCTTCCAATAGCCCTGGAGAAAGGTGATGATCTCCTCCCGGTCCATGTCCGGGGCCCCGACGATCTTGACCCACTTGCGGTTCCCGTCTCCTGCAGGCCACAGCTCTCGGCAGCGGGCATAGTCCTGCCGGTCCATGGCGGCGAAGGAATCCCGCACCGCCTGCTTGTTGGCGGCGAAGGACTCACTGCCCTGCATGCAGCTCAGGGCCAGGGTCAGCGCCGTTCCGGCGCCGAGGAAGGAAAGTCGTTTGAAGGTTGCGGATATCGCCATGGCTGACCTCCGGAATTGGGGTGGATGAAAGGGGTGGTGCTCAAGGATCGAGGGAGGATTCGTGGACATGTTTTACGCGCCATTGGGCGCCCTGCTTCACGAGGACGAAGGTGAAGGCGCTGCGGAAGGCCATTGGCGCACCTTTGGTGTCCTTGGCCTTGACCCTGAAGGTGCCCGTCACCACGGCGTTTCCGGACGATAGTGGGTGGACCTCCCGGGTCTCCCAGGTGGCCTGGATCTCAGAGAATTCCGTGAAGAAGCCATTCACAAATTCCACAAAGGCATATCGGGAAAGGCGCAGGTCCTTGTCCTCAATCACCGTCAGGTCTTCGCCCGCCACGAAGAATGTGAGGAATTTCTTCGGATCCCGGGCGTTGACGGCGGCGAAGTAATCGTCGAGTGTGGCGAGGATCGCGGGGCGTACCTCGGGAGCCTTGGGCTTGGAAGCGGGGGCCTGGGCCAGGAGCAGTGCGCTGAACAGCGCCATGGCAGCGATGAGGCGAGCAACCTGCATGGGATCTCCTCTTGGTGGGTTCGCTGTGGCGAACGTGAAAATGGAGATGCCAACACCCGCCCCTCCAGCAGCGGAGGGGCGGAAGGTAAAAGGCACATCCCAACCCATGGAACCCCAAAGGAAGTCACGGTTGGAATTGGTGAAGAAAATATCGGTCAAAATAAGCCACGGGCAACGGAATTTTCTTTTCCAAGGACCTTCCCGAATGCCTTCCCTATCGCTAGGGGCCTGCTCCAGGCGACAATGGAGGAGAAGGGCGAGGTTGTTTCGGCCCTGCATCCTGTTGTTGGAGCGTCATGCACCCCATTCTCTTCCGCATTGGTTCTTTCGAAATCGGCACGTACGGTTTGCTACTGGCCCTCGGTTTTTTTGCCGCGCTGTGGCTTGCCATGCGCCAGGGGAAAAAGGATGATCTGGCGCCGGAGGCCCTTTCGGATATCGCCGTAACGCTGCTGATTGCAGGAGTGGTGGGTTCGAAGCTCCTCATGATCATCGTGGATCTCATCAATGGCGGCAGTTTCGCCCAGGTCTTCGATTTCGCCACGCTGCGAGCTGGCGGGGCCGTGCACGGGGGCATCATCCTGGGCCTGGCCGCCTTTTTCTGGCGCGTGCGCAAATGGAAATTGCCGCTGGGGGCCACGCTGGATGCTCTAGTGCCCGCGATGGCACTGGGCCAAGCCATCGGGCGCCTGGGTTGTTTTGCGGCGGGTTGCTGCTTTGGCACGGAATGCCATCAGCCCTGGGCGGTCACTTTCACGAGCCCCGAAGCGCTCCATTTTTCGGGTACGCCGCTTTTCCAATCCTTGCATCCGGTGCAGATCTACACCTTCCTGGCCGAGTTGGCCATTGTGGGTTTGCTGCTGTTGCTGCGCCGTCGCCGCGCCTTTCCTGGCCAGCTCGCCGGGATCTTCTTCATTTTGGAGGGCGCGAGTCGCAGCATCCTGGAAATCTGGCGGGGTGATCTGGACCGTGGCATTTGGCTGGGCATGTCATGGCTTTCCACAGGTCGGCTGACCGGGCTGGCCTTCATCCTGTTTGGCGTCGGGCTTCTCTGGTGGTTCCGGCGGCGGCAGTTGGCGGAAGCCTGAGGGCGACGGCAGCCTTCGCTTCTGGCCGAACTATCTTTTCTTAATCCGTGTCCATCCGTGTTCATCCGTGGACTATTCTTATTCGCCCCTTCCGAAAGTTGGCCCCCGCATGACCGTTCATCATTTGCTCGAAACCGCTTCCCCCCGCCTGGATCGTTTCCTTACCGAAGCCCATCCCGAAATTGGTCGTTCCCGCTGGGAGGCCTGGATTCGCGAGGGTCATGTGCTGGTGAATGGCGAAATCGCCACCAAGGCTGGCGCCAAGTTGCGTGTGGGATCCACCGTGGAAACAGAGCTGCCCGAACTGGTGCCGCCCTGCCTGCACCTGGAGCCTGAGGATCTGAATCTCCCCACGCTGTTTGAAGATGATCGTTTGTGGATTCTGGATAAGCCAGCAGGCGTGGTGGCGCACCCTGGGCCGGGGCATCCTTCGGGAACCGTTGTAAACGCGCTGCTGTGGCGCCTTCGCGAGCAGGCCAAGGATCTGGCCATTGTGACCGAAGAAGATACCGACGTGCCCGACGAGGAATTGGCCGCGCCCCTGTGGCCTGGGCTGGTGCATCGGCTGGATCGCTTCACCACAGGCTGTCTGCTCACCACCAAGGATGCCGAAACTCAACTCGCCATGCAGGCCCAGTTCAAGGCCCGCACGGTGGAAAAGCGGTATTTGGCCGTGGTCCGCATGAGCCGCAAGCTGCCAGAACTGGGTTCGATGCTGGTCGATCAGCCCTTGGCGCGGCACCGCGTGGAGCGCACCAAGATGACAATTACGGCCTCGGGTCGCCCCTCTCAGACCCGCGTGAAGGTGCTGGCCAAATCGGCGGGCTTGGCCCTGGTGGAATGTGAATTGCTGACAGGTCGCACCCATCAGATTCGCGTGCATCTATCCTTCCTCGGCGCGCCAATCCTGGGCGATCCCCTGTATGGCGGCATGACGCGCTGGCAGGATGAAGCCAAGCAGCCCATCCTCTGCGCTCACCCAATGCTGCACGCCTGGAAACTCATGGTGGATCACCCTGTAACCGGCAAGCGCCTAGCCGTTATTGCGCCCTTGCCGGATGAGTTCCGAGAGTTGCTTGAGCGCCTGGAAATTCCATTGCCGGTTTAGCGAAAGACGCTACTTCGCTGCAGCGCCGAGTTCCCGCACCAGTTCCGGCGCTTGTAACGGGGCGTCGCTCAGGGCCTTCCGAAAGAGGGCCTTGGCGCCCGCCTCATTACCACTGACTCGTAATACCCAAGCTTGGGCTCGCAACAAATAGGGCGTGTCATCGGGGTTCAGGGCCTTAGCCTGGGTGAGCAATTGACGAGCCTGGCCAAGGCCAGCGGAGCGCTCGCGCACGCGGCATTCGGCTTCACCGGCCAGGGCATGGGCCTCCATGGCGGAGTCCTTCAGCGCGCGATGTAGCCTTTGGCTTTCCTGGTACCAATTCATGGCAGTGGTCCATTGTCCCTGATCCCTGGCCACTTCGCCCAGGTTATAGAGCGCGAGCCCCTCCATGGGACGAAGCTGCAGTCGACGCGCCAGTTCCAAGGCCGAGATGATTTTTTGATTTGCACCTTTTAGGTCGCCTTGGGCCTGGAAGACACTGCCAAGTCCGATGAGGCTGTAGATCTGGCCGCCCTCATCACCCACGGCGCGGCGCAGATCCAGGGCTTCTAAGAACTGACCATGAGCCTTGTCCAACTGGCCTCGAGTGAGATTCAGATCGCCCTGATTGTTCAGGGCCACGGCTTCGCCCCAGCGATCTTCCATGGCTTGGCAGGTGGCGAGCACTTGCTGGTACCTCGCATCCGCTTGCTCCAGGCGTCCTTCACCTTTATCCATGACCGCCAAATTATTCAGCAGGCGCGACATCGCTTGGCGGTCGTTAGAGGCCTGGAAACAGATTAAGGCCCGTTCGAAGGTGGCCTTGGCTTCCGCCGTGTGGTTCGTTTGATGCTGAAGGATGCCAAGGGAGCTGAGTACACCACCCAGGTGGGATTTATCCTGCAGCTTTTCCGCCAGGGCCAAGGCCTGATGATGGGATTCCAGCGCCGACTCTCGCTCACCCCGTTCCGCCAATCGCTGGGCGTAGGCGGTGATGGCCCGCATTTCATCCAGGCGATTGCCCGCGACCTGGGCACTCATCCTAGCCCATAGGAAAAGCGGCTCGGCAGGCTGGGTACCTAGTTTTGCGATGCAGCGGCCATACATCAGCACGGCGGGGCCAAACTCCGGATAGCGGTAGGCCACAGGGCGAATCAGGGGTTCTGCCGCCTTGAAATCACCCTTGAAGAAGAGTTCGGAGGCCTGTGAATACTGATCCAGGGCGGTTGGATCAAGGATTTCCAGGGTTCCGAGTTCGCGATTACCCAAGGGGTCCACGGCCTTCACCAACACTCGGGCCGTTTCCTGGGGAAGCTGGGCTTTGCTGCGTAGGCTCGCGGCCCGGATGGGGATTTGGCCGCGGGTGCGCACCTTGCCGGCGCCGTCTCGGAGTTCAAAATAAAAAATGACCGTGGCGGCTTCGCCTTTTTGCAGTCGACCCATCACATGGAGATCTGCGCCGACGGCTGCTGCCACTTGTCGCATCTGGTTGCCGGAAAGCTCCTTGCTCCAATCCAGGTGCAATCGCTGGCTTGCGCGCAGCAAGTCTTCCTCGGCAATGCCCGCCAAACGTTCGGCCCGACTCAGGCTGCGCACGATTTGCTCAGGCAGCACCCATTGCGTGTAGGCCTTGAGTTCCTCGTTTCCTGTGGCATTCACTACGGGAAAGATGGCGATGCGAGCCGGGCGATCCTTGATCAGATCCGCGGCGACGCCCCGCCCAAACACGAGGTAGCCAAGCCCGCCGACTCCGACGGCCGTGGCCAAAAGAGCGGCCACCCAGTAGCCCGTGCGTTTGGGATGCAGATGAAGGTGCAGCACCTTGACCAGTACCGCCGCCGTGGGGCGCTGGGTGGGGTCTGGTTTGAGCATCTGTTCCAAAAGTACTCGGAGTTTACGGGAAAGAGGTCGGAGCGGTGCCGGTCGACGATGGTTTTCCAGCACTGCCTGCATGTGTGCCAGCCCATTCCCCGGGAAGGGGGATTCGCCGAAGATGGCTTCCCAGATCGTGATGCCCAAGGACCAGATATCCGTGGGTGAATTCAGGGCCTCACTTCGTATCTGTTCGGGCGAGGCGTAGTGAGGGCTGCCCACAAAGGCACCTTCCACCGTCACCGTGTCCCTGCGGGTGGAGTGTCCCACTGGCAAGGATCCCGAGTAGACACCGGTTTCCATATCGCCGCCCAAGGCATCGGCGAGGGGTCGGGAGGGCAGGGCCTGCGATAGATGCTGTTCCGAGGGTGTGGGCAATTCGTCAAGGCTTCCACTGCTGCGGGCGAGACCGAAATCCAGGATCTTGATCCGGCCCTCCGCGTCCAGCATCAGGTTGGAGGGTTTCAAGTCGCGGTGCACCAACCCCTTTTCGTGGGCGGCGGCCAAACCCTCTGCTGCTTCGAGCCAAACCTGAAGGCATTGCAGAAGCGTCAGTGGCGTTTGGATGTGATCCAGAGTCTGCCCCTGCACCCATTCCATGGCGAGGTACACCCGGTCGCCGTGGGTCACGATGTCATGCACCTGCAGAATGCGGGGGTGATTCAATTGGGCGAGCGCCATGGCCTCGTGGCGAATGCTGGCCAAGGCATTTTCATCCGCAGCCACATCGGTGGGAATGGATTTCAGGGCGACCCATCGCTCCAGCAACGTATCCCAAGCCTGAAATACCTCCCCCATGCCCCCGCGCCCGGCCAACTGCTCGATGCGGAAGCGCCCCACCGTATCCCCAGGCACCAGGCGGGACTTGGGAAACGGTTCCGGTGCCACATCGGGCCGGGTTGTGGAATCAGGATCAGGAAAGGTCATCGTGAGCGTGGCTCCGGACAGGAAGCGGGAATGTACCCCATCCTATCGGCCACTCAAGGTTCAGCCTTAGGATTTCGCCGCCAAACGCTCCACGGCGGTCATCACGCGCATAATAATGCCGCCCCAGATTTTAGCGATGGCTTTGTCGAATTTTCGACAATTACAATGATCCCGATAAGGATTTATACAGTTCTCTTGGGGAGCACTTTTGCTCCATTGAGACAATGAAGGTATCGACACTGTAATAGATCCCTAAACTGAATCAGCTCGAGAGCAAAGCGGATTACAACAGCCAAAGAAGGCACTTTCATTCAACCAGTTGAAAATAGGGAAATTTTATGAAGAAAATCAAACTTACCCTCAACAAAGAAACCATAAAGGTCCTTTCAAATGATGAAGTTGAAGTAATTCAAGGCGGCGTGCCGACAAACAGGACTCAGGACGATACTGGACTTATCTGCGCAGTCAACTCGATCCTTATGCGTTGCAAATAAAAAAATAAAATATAGTATTTCATCTTTGATCAAACCCAGGCCCCCCATCTAGCTGGGGGGCCTGGGTTTGATGTGTCTTGCATGGGTAATTGTGCGGGTCCTTCCATGGTGTCTTTTTGTGCGAACGTCACGAAAGTGCATTGATGCAAACCTGCTGCTACCGGTCGGAAATGTTTAAGTTCCGTTGGGGAGCCTTTGAGCTCCTCCTGGGGGGGGGTGATTCCCCTTTGGAGTCGCGCCTACTATTATCATTAATAACAATCAGCCCCT
>JAIFMW010000005.1 GCA_020048105.1 Deltaproteobacteria bacterium
CACGGGCGTGACGAAGTAGACCACCGTGACCCGAATCGGTTCATCGGCGCGGGCGCCCTGGTAGCCGGAGCCCGTGAAGTAGGAACCTTCCACTTCGCCGTGGCCAATGGCCACTTTGCCCAGACCCGAAGTCGCATCCGAGCGTTGAAGGCTTTTCTCCTCTGTCTTGGCAGCGTTTGCGCCCTTGGAGTAAACCATCGGCGATGACGGCATGGCTTGCATTTCATCCATTACGACCCCACCGTAGGCCCTCGCCATGGGAGGCGTACCTAGGTTGCTGGCCTGAATCCGCCGATCCCGGCGCAGGGGAATCTGGATCAAGTAATAGCGCTGCACATCCACATCCATGCCCCGAGCCTTCAAGTCCCTCTCTAGGTGGAGCAGGTCAGGTCGGTCTTCGGCACGACTGGCGGTGAAGGGTGCCTTCTGGCCATTTACGTTGGCCATCAGCAGTTGGTGATTGCCGGAGCCCACGATGGCATCGGAACTCCCCTCGATAACATCGGTGATTACGAAATTCGTGGAGCCGTAAGGAAAGATGCTGAAGGTGAAGGCGGCCCTAGGTGGAACGCCCTCCGGAGAAGCGCCACGCATGCTGCGCGAAGGCACCGGCACGATGGCGAACTGATTGGACACGATCACATTGCGATCCCGGGTCGGCGAGGATAGGCCCAGTTCCTGAAGCCGCTGCGGCAACGTCTTCTCCACCGTACCGCCCCACGAGGACTTCACATGCACCTTGATCTTATTGGCGGGCACCATCAGCACCTTGTCGCGGAAATTGCCATCGCGCCGCACCGAAAGCGCCAGCTTGGCCGACGAAGGATCACTTTCGTTTTCCCGCACCCAGATCCCCACATCGCTGATGCGATCACCCCACGCGCTGCCCTGGTGGCGGCCGATATCCTCCCAGCTGATCTTTACGGGATGGAATTGGTTACGGGCCATGAGCTGCATGAAATCGGATTGGTGCCAAAGATTGGTGGTCTCGTGGAAGTAGTTGCGCCATTCCATGGGCGGTGGTGGGGGCGGCACAGGCCGGGGTGGGGTTGGGCGAGGCGGCACAAAACCACGTTGATTCAGCAAGTAGCCGATGGCCGAAACGATATTGCGCACCGTGCTGGAACCCGCCCCGGAATCCAACCCCAAATCATGCGCGATCTCCACGGCGGCGAAATCGACCTTGCTATTGCCGATCCCATGGGCCCGCGCCTCTTGCACGGCCAGCAGCACATTGGCCCGCAAGCCGGCGACTTCGGCCCCATTGATGCGAATGCCCTGCTTCCCGAAGGCATCGCGAATTTGGGCATCGCTGGGATCCCCACTCCAGGGCTGGGGAGGCATGCTTGGGGAACCCTTGTCCTGGCACAGCCACGCGGCAGTGCCGGAGCCCACAAGACTCGCACTGATGAAAAGGAAAGGAAGCAGCTTGCGCATGGGGCACCTCAGGGATGACAAACGCTGTCACCCAAGGAATGCCCTGGCCAGGGAAAACCTTTCAAAAATAAATGCAGCCGGAAGGCTGCATTTATTTTTGAAAGACAAATTCAATCAAAATAGCCTTTAAGTTTTGCCAACTCGGCATTCAACACGGAACCACCCGCCGCACCGCGCTCAGTGTTGTGGCCCAGCAGACTGAACTTGATGCCCAGCACGGGGCAGCGACGGATGCGTCCCACATGCACGCTCATGCCAGCATCCAGTTCCACATCGCGCCGCACCTGAGGGCGGTTTTCGGCCTCGTGCAGCCGAATGGGTACCACCGGCGCGCTGGGCAACCCCAAACGCTGAGGCTCGGGACGCCAGGCCGCCAGAACATCCCGCACCTGCTCGGGGCTGGGATTGCCTTTCAGTTTCACGCTCACGGCTTCGGAGTGGCCATCCAACACCGGTACTCGATGGCACATAGCCGACACCACAATGGGCGCATCCTGCACTTGGCGGCCCTGGAAACGGCCCAAAAGCTTGGCCGTCTCCACTTCCACCTTGGGTTCTTCGCCCTTGATGAAGGGAATCACGTTGCCCATCAAGTCGAGGCTGGAAACGCCCGGATAGCCTGCCCCGCTGGCCGCCTGCATGGAGGTCATCAGCACAGTTTCCACCCCAAAGGCTTCGTGCAAGGGGGCCAGCGCCATCACCAGAACAGTCGTGGTGCAGTTGGGGTTCGTGAGAATGCCCCCCGACCAGCCACGCTGCTTACGTTGAAGGGCTAGCAAACCGAGATGCTCTGGATTCACTTCGGGCACCAACAACGGCACATCCGCATCCATGCGGAAGGTCGAGGCGTTGCTGAACACCAGCGCACCGGCCTCGGCGTAGGCGGGTTCCAAATCCTTGGCAACATCCGTATCCAGGGCGCTGAAAACGACTGGAGCAAAGGAAAAATCGACGCCCGAATCCGTGACCACATGCTCCCCAAACCCAGCGTAGGGTTCACCATCCAGGCGCCACTCGCAGGCATCCTGGTAGCGTTTGCCCGCGCTGCGTCCGCTGGCGGCGATATGCGCGATCTCGAAGAAGGGATGCTCCGCCAACCGCCGCACAAACCGCTGGCCCACGACACCCGTGGCACCCAACACCGTTACCTGTATTTTTTTTGACATGCGAACCCCATCCATTTTGCGTTCTTTTTGGTGAAGCGATTAACCCGGGTTTGGCATTTGATGCTGACTATAAAAAATCCGCTAAACCACGGAGACACGGAGAGCACAGAGTAGTAAGAAGTCAAAGGTCAGAGGCGAAATTCATCAACTTTCCGCGCCCCAATCTTTCTCCGTGCCCTCCGTGTCTCTGTGGTTCATCTTTGTCTTTTCATTTGCAACTACATTATTTGGGATCAACCCGCAGCGCGATCAGTTTCCGAAATAGTGCGAATGAATGCGCGGAATCAGTTCAGACAAACGCGATTCAGGAACAAGGAAGGCCAGGGAAACGCCGGTATCACCGGCCAGAATGCCCGCGATGGGTTCCTGCTGGAACGAGGACAACAAACCCAGCGCCCGTCCCGGCGATTCGCGCAGCCCCTCGCCGACCAGCGCCACCACGGCCCACCCGCGTTGAACCGAAAAACCACTGGCAGGCAACTTTTCCAGAATGGCCTCGGCTGCCGGGGTCTCCGGCCGCACCACCAACAGGCTGCCATCGGGCGTCGATAGCATGCCATAGCGCATGGCACCCGCTTCTTCGAGGCGCAGCGCGGCCTGAAACAGTGGGTCCAGATCCCTGGAAGGCGAAAGCCGAAGGCAAACAAGGCCTTCCTTGTAGGCAACAGAAGTGATCTCCCCGGAGCGCCGCTCAGGCGCATGCACCAGAATTTCGGTCCGGCTGGCCTGGGGGCGATGCGTGTTGGCCACCACCAGGCGAAAGCCCGCACGCTCCACCGGAGCCAGGGAATCCGCGTGCAAAACCTTAGCCCCAAAGGCCGAAAGAGCCGCGGCCTCGCGCAGACTCATCACTGGGATGGGTCGAGCATCTTTGACCAGACTGGGATCCGCACTCAGCACACCGTCCACATCGGTCCAAATTTGCACTTCCTCGGCCCCCATGGCTTCACCCAACAAGGTGGCGCTGGTATCCGAACCACCGCGCCCCAAGGTAGTGGTGGAGCCATCCGGAGCAACGCCCAGAAAGCCCTGAGTCACCAATAACAAGCCTCGACGAACATCCTGGCATCGCGGTTCGCACGCGATCCGAATGGCTTCGAGATCAGGCTGGGCCCGCCCGTGCCGAGCGTCGGTGTGAAAGGTTTCCCGCGCATCACGGAATTCCCCGGGAAGACCACCGCTCACCAGAAGGGCCGTCAACAGATGGGCGGATAGGGTTTCGCCAATAGCCAGAACGCCATCCCGAGCTCGCAACGAAGCCTCGCCCAACAGGCCCATACCTTCGAGAAGCCCCGTCAGTCGTTCGAAGAGCGGGGACCAAAGGGGCTGAACGACTTCCAGCAGACCCAATTCTTGAGCCACTGCAAAATGGCGCTCCTGGAGAACGATGCGTCGTTCCTGAGCCTTTTCGCCATTCCCACGCGCCGCCAAATCCATCGCCTCGAGCAATCGATCCGTGGTGCCCGATAGCGCACTGACCACCACTACGCCACCCGTGGGAAGCTCGGTTCCAACAATTTCGGCGGCTCGTCGCAGCGCCTCGGGACTGCCCACACTGGTACCACCAAATTTCAACACGCGCATGAGCCACCTTCTTTCAACACCTGGTTCACCCAGGTTTCCACTTGCTTCCATTCGATTAAAAACGAGTCGTGGCCATGGATGCTATCGATCCAATCGACCACGCAGCGAACTCCGGCCTCTTTAGCCGCCGCCGCCAATTCTTCGACCACTGGCCGCGGAAACATCAAATCCGGATCCATGGCGAGAATGAATAACGGCAGTCGAAGCCCCGACAACACCTCCGTAAGGCTTCCTCTGTCCTTCCCCAGATCGTGGTTATCCATGGCATCCAGCAAGGCCAGATAGCTCTTCCGCGTGAAGCGGGCCGCCAGAGCATCACCATGGTAGGCCAGCCAACTGCGAAGTTCAGGCGCGGAACTAAAACGCCCGTCGAAGCTAGCAGGCGTACGAAAGGTCAACATGCCAGCCCGCCGCGCCAAGGCAATGGCCTCGGCATCCGGCAGGTTCGCACTTTTCAAAATGGCACGTTGAATCTCGTTGATGCCCCAGAGCCAGGCATCGGCCCTGGCGCCACAACCAATGACACCCAGCGCCTTGAAGCGGTCCGGTACGAGCAGCGCCAATTCCAGCGCCACCATGCCACCCAAGGATCCACCGATCAACACATCAAAATACAGGCCCGAGGTTCGGATCCAATTCGCCAGCACCTGGGCCTGCTCGCGGGTACTGAGCTCAGGAAAATCGTCAACGCTATCGGGCCCGGTGCTGCCGTAACAACTTCCGAAAAGATTGGGTGTCCACACCGTGACAATTTCTTCCGCCAGCGGTGCTCCAGCCTTGAATAACGGCGCCCACCAGCCCTTCGCGCCTTCGCGATCCGCCGCGTCGGGGCCTCCGGTCAGCGCGTGCAGAAGCAGCACGTTTACCGGCCCAGTTCCCGTCACCCGAAAGGCTGTGTGAGCCTCGTTATGCAATGTCATCCCCGCACCCCGACAAGAGCTTGTTCCAAATCTTCCTTGAGATCATCCACGTGTTCGAGACCCACAGAAAGGCGAATCAAATCATCGGTCACGCCCGTGGCCAAGCGCTCTTCCGTGGATAGCTGCTGATGCGTGGTGCTGGCGGGATGGATGATGAGGCTCTTGGCGTCGCCCACGTTAGCCAACCGCGATAAGAGCTGCACGCCGTTGATGACGGCCTTCCCAGCTTCCAGCCCACCCTTGACCCCGAAGGTAAGAATGCCGCCAAAGCCTGAACCCGCGCGGAAATAGCGCTGGGCCAAGGCATGGCTGGGATGGTCCGGCAGACCGGGATAATTCACCCAGGCCACCTTGGGATGGGCTTGCAGCCACTGGGCCAAAGCCAATGTGTTTTGGCCGTGACGCTCCAAGCGCAGGGGCAAGGTTTCGATGCCCTGCAATAACAAGAAGGCGTTGAAGGGTGAAAGGGCCGGACCAAAATCGCGCAGACCTTCGATGCGCGCCTTGACCACAAAGGCTGCTGCTCCAGCAATATCGGCCAGAATCGCGCCGTGGTAGGAGGGGTGCGGATTGGTGAATTCCGGGAAATTGCCGTTGCGCCAATCGAAGGTGCCACCATCCACGATCACGCCACCAAGGCTGGTGCCGTGGCCGCCCAGGAATTTCGTTGCACTGTGAATCACAATATCGGCGCCATGCTTCAACGGCTGGCAGAGCCAAGGAGAGGCCAAAGTGTTATCCACGATGAGCGGCACGCCCGCCTCGTGCGCCACGGCGGCCAGGGCCTCGAAATTTGGCACATCGAGCTTGGGATTGCCCAGGGCTTCCAGATAAATGGCCTTGGTGTTGGGTTTGACCGCACGGCGAAAGGCTTCGACATCCCCGCTATCCACGAAGCTCACATCGAGGCCTTGGCGCTTCAGGCTCTGACTGAACAGCGTATAGGTGCCTCCATAGAGGTTATTGCCCGCAACGATGTGATCGCCGCTCTTGGCCAGGGTCAGAATCGTCAGCGCGATGGCCGCCTGGCCTGAGGCCGTGGCGAGACCCGCCACACCACCTTCGAGTTCGGCGACGCGCTGTTCCAGCACGGCCACCGTGGGGTTGCCGATGCGCGTATAGATATTGCCGGGCTCCTCCAGACTGAAGAGACGAGCGCCATGCTCGGCGGAATCAAACACATAGCTGCTGGTCTGATAGATCGGCACCGCACGGCTCTTGGTGTCGCCATCGGGCGCATGACCCGCGTGCAGAACCAGGGTTTCGAAACGGTGTGAGTTGGCGGTTGTGTCGCTCATGGTGAACTCCGTGTATAACTTGCCCTACCCATCTGGGGGGCTTTTTGATGCGCCCTTGTCTCCCTGTTACCAGGGCCTCCGGGCGCGTCGAGGGAGTCTCGTCGCTCCTAGCTCGCTCCAAAAAAAAATACAAAAAGGGGCCCGATTTTACTCGGGCCCCTTTTCGTTCGTGTCAGTCATACAGCTCGACATCTCTCCGGCAAATCCGCCGGCAGGAATTAGCACCTTACGAATTGAATCGCAGGTTGCCAAGGTTTCACATTATGAAATGAGATCAAGCCTGCGTCAAGGCCCTAACCGCACCGACGATCTCGCGGGGCGCACTCAGCTTTTCCAAACTGCGCAGCAAGCGCGCTTGGTAGCGGGAGAAAAGATTGGCTCCGCTCCAATCGGCTCGATCCCAATCAAGAAGGAGCACCTCACCCTGCGCATCGACCATGACGTTGGTGGCATTCAAATCGGGCGCGAACAATCCCCACTCGCACAGCGCTTGAATCTGCTTCTTCAAAGACAGAACGACTTCACCACGGTCCTGCCAATGCTTCGGCCAGGGTTCGCTCTCGGTGAAGCGCGTGAGAAACACGCCTTCAAAGCCCCAGTACCGGCGCTTCCAGCCATAGCCCAAGGGTTCCACAGTGGGGAATCCCGCAAGCCAGAGCGCGCGATGCACGAGGAACTCATGCGCGAAACGCTGCGGGGTTGGGTAGATGCGTTGGTTCACGAGCCGCACCATACCTCCCCGTCGGTAGGGACGCGCCACGATATCTCCCCAACGCTGCACCCCGCCACGGCCAAAGGCATTCCCCAGATCCAGTGCTTCGCCGAAGGATAGATTCGGCATTGCGAACAGAGACCAATCCTTTCCGAGCCCAGGCAAGACAACGCCATCCTGTTGCAGCGGAGCTACACCCAAGGGCCTGGATTCGAATGGCCATGTGAGTGGCAAAGGAGGAATGGTGGGGAGCTGCGATCTCATAAGATTTCTCCAGCTTGGCGCGACCGCTGGAAGAG
>JAIFMW010000036.1 GCA_020048105.1 Deltaproteobacteria bacterium
GAGTTCATTTTTGGGTTTTCGCTCAAGACAGGAAAACAGCATGAACCCAGCCCATGATGGGTTTCCCCCGGAAATCCGCGAAGAACCAAAAGTAAAATATCAAAGGGACCAATGTGAGATTCTTCGAAATTCGCTCCCTCATCGTCATGTTGCTGCTGCCCTTGACTTCGCTTGTCGGGCAGTCCCGAAAGGCGGCCCTCAATGTTTCTGGACCTGCAGGATCATCTGCGATTAGTCAGGAGCGGTTGGAGGGGTTCTATCTTGAAATGCCGACCACATACCTGCTTCCGAAGGAGATTCAAAGCCTTCTCAAGGCCACCGTTCAGGGGAAGGCGGAACTTGAGGACAGGTATTCAAAGCTCTATACAGACAAAATTCGCTTAGGCAACTTGCTTTTTGTCCAGGTCGAGGGCACTCGGAACGTGATTGCCAAGAAACTAAAGCAGGACACCTTGGCATTTGATATGGAAATGAGCGTATTGAAGGCCGACTACGGGGTAAAAAACTTTCAAGAAGTCTTGGATAGATTGGCCGAAGCTCAAAAAGCCCTTGATACCCGGACCTACCCGTCCGGATACACCACGATGCAGGTGACAAATCTCCACTTAGAGGCAGCCAAGTTGAGGGTGGTTCTTGATTACGACAAGAACCGCAACGACACTCAGAAGGATTTAGGCCTCGCGGAGGGTGTTCTTGCTTTAATCCGAGACTGGATGAAGTAGGGAGACCCTCTCCTGGGCCAGTTGGACAGGGCGGGCGAGATCTCGAAAGCTCTGCGGATGGGAGGCCCAAGAAGGCGACAATTCCGTGTCTTCTATCCCCGTGGTGAACTGAATCGCACCATGGCGGAACCCACTTAAACAGGAGCAGGAATGGCCACTGACCTTGCCCTCATTGTGAAGAACTTCCGTGACCACTGCGCCTTGGCAGGGCGTCAGATCTGCACCGTTGGGGCTGGGGGAGGTCAGCTCGTGGACGTCTACCACGACGCCGCCTGGATCACCGCCGTGGATGTTGATGCCGCAGCCCTCACCAGGCTGAAAAGCGTGCTGGAGGCCAGGGGACTCGCGGACAAAAGCACGCTGGTGAATGCTGACTTTCTGGAGCATCACGTACCCTCAGACTTGGTGATCTTCGAATTCAGCCTGCACGAGATGGAGGATCCCGCTCGGGCCCTGGCCCACGCCCTGGAACTGGCCCCCCAGGTGTTCATCTACGATCACGCACCCAACTCGCCCTGGGCCTGGCAGGTGGTGGAGGAGACCAAGGTCCCCCGGAGCTGGGCCGCCTTGAACGCCAGAGCGGGTCTGAAACATTGGGACTTCCGGGGGGAGCAGCACTTTGCCCATCGGGAGGAGCTCGAGGCCAAGGCGCAAAGCCAGGGCCCCGAGGCACTGCTACGGGCGGCGACCTTCCCTTCTGAAACTCCCATCACCATTGAAATGAACTACTTTTGCGCACACCTGAATAGGACCTGATTCCGGAATTCCTGCGGTAGCAGGAGGGACCGTGGTCTCACGTAAGGGCAAGGCCCAGTTCGCGAAGAAAGGTTCGTTAAGGCCTTCCAAACCGGAACACCGCAGTCGCCGATACCCAGCTAAGGGTGTCGAAGCCGAAGCCTTCCGCCCCACCGCTCTCCACTGGCAGTGTGTTGTATTGGCATTCCAAGCTAATGAACCGATTGACGTTGTATCCGACCCCTACTCGGTAGCCCATGCGCCGGGACTGAGAAAAGGTAAATTTTTGGCTACTGGGAAGGGTGGTGGCTTTGGAAAGCGAATTTACATGGATCCCCGCCAGTAGGTAGGGACCTTTGCTGGGAGATTGAACGTTATACACATAGTCGCAACCGGCTTGGATGATGCCAAACGAGTTGCTGACCGCGTTTTTGTTGTTGGTGCTGCTTCGGTGAAACCAGTCATCCCAGTCGTCATCCCAGTCGCTCCAGCTGCCGGAACCACTGTAGGAGGTTTCCCGATCCTTGGTTCCATCGACAAAGGCCTGGATCGAAAAGTTGAAGCGCACCTGATGATGCACGGTGAGGTTGATGTCCAAATGCCCACCGACCTCGGCCCCCAGCCCCGTGATTGGCGCCGAGATGATCGCCTTAGGGGGTTTCGGCGGCGAAGACTCCGGTGGGTATAGCCAGTCCACCATGGACACCGCTCTGATTGGGGTGAAATGGCGCTTTTGTTAAGAGACAGTCCTCGATCCTAGGGCTCCTGGAAAATCTCTATGGTCTCGTTTATTTGCCCTGTTCCGAGAGACTGTGCGACCCAAAACCGGTCTAAGGCATATCCAGACTTCAAAGGGTGAGCGTAGTCCGTGCGGATGTAAATCGGATGGCCGAGCTTCCAATGGTCTGGGGAGGCTGTACTTACCGTCCAATCCGATCCGGGGAGGCGTTCGGCCCAATAAATTTGAGGGGATTGGGCCATCCGACGCACCGAAATCGATATTTTTCCTGAGGGTGATAGTGCCAGCGAGACATGAATAGCGAGATCCATGTCCGAAAACCCTTGAACCGGAAGACTGGGGATGGGTAGCACTTCAGGCTGGCCGAAGGAAGTGCGCCGGAATAGTCGCAAATCCTGGGTGGAGCCAATCGTGCAGAGGGCAAGCCCATAACACGTTCCGCTGGAGTCCACCTGAATGGGGCTGAATGAGGCCATGTCAGCATTAAGGGGGATTGCTTGACGCTCCCAGGATTGGTCAGGTTTCAGAACAACCAGTCCTGGATCCCTCCAAAACGGGTCGAGAGTGACTACCTCTCCACCTGGCAACGCCGTTGGATTCCCAGGGGAATTTTTGAATAGACCTGATGGTAGGTCCAGGTCCAGGTCCTTTCCAACGTCCAGGTATTGGTAATGCCATGCGTCGAAGGCGTCCTGGTAGATCTGGTGCAGATCTCCCTTTGCACTAGGTCCCGCATAGGTTCCCCTCCTTTGGGCGATCGCAACGGATCGTTCCAGCCAAACAGTGCCATCGAACCATGCCTGTTGAAGGCGCATGTTGTTGAGTTCGAGAATCTGGGGTTTTCCATTTGGTACCTCGGCGACACGGACGTATTGGGCGGGTGTCGACCATCCCTTGAAGTTTGTGGAACTACCGGGGCCGAGGATGCCCAATTGCATCGATAAGTTCGAGGTGGGGGATGAGGAAGATTCGAGGTACCCGCTTGTGCCATCGGCTGTTCGGAACCAAGCAGCCGATTGTGGAAATTGTTGAATGGACCAGTTCATGGATTTAGTGCCGAAAGGAAGGACTTTCGGAAGGCACAGTGTTTGGGATAGGGCTTCGAATACGTGGGTGGGTCCTTTGGCCAGAACCCTGAACATGATCGGTCCGCTCGCAGAGGCCTGGGTGTCATCGTACGAGCGATTTGCCGAAGGCAAGTCCGGGGAAGATGGATCCTGGATCCAGGAGCCATTCTCAAGATCGAGATGGCTTCGGAGGACGCGGAAGGAGGAGGTCCGTGTGCTTTGTGTGGTCCATCGGATCCTTGTCGCACCCCCAGGCAGAGCCTCCACCGACTCGATCTCTGGAGCCAGTAAGGGGGCCCTGACGTCGCAGATAGATCCAATGCCTTTGGTGGATCCCATGACCGGATAGGCCGTATATCGATATTCCGTGGCCTCTGTCAGAGTCGGATCAATCCATTGGAATCCTCCTGTAGCCAAAGGTGCCGTCGAACCTGGAGCGGTCTGCTCTAGTCCACCATCAACCTTTCGAGTCAGAAGGAAGGCGCTTGATAGTTGGGAATTGGGGAAGAGGCTGAGCGAGACAAAACGACGGGACAACAGATGGGGATCGAATTGCAATTCCCCTGTTTGGATGGCCACCGGAGAAAGCAAAAATTGATGGGTAGTCTCGCGGGATTCCAGAACCTGCCCGTCTTTGATCGCGCTTAGGCGAACGATCCATTTCGAGAATTCCGGGGGATCATCGGATAGATCGACACTGATTTCCCGGATGTTGGGTGCCAAAATGTTTGCCATCGTTGAAAAGGTCCCGCTCTCCGGTTTGACATCCACTCTCCAAGAGCCCGGTTGAAGACTGGAGGACCAGCGAATGCCGATTGTTCTGAACCGCTCGCCCGACTGGCTGGATATGGCAGATATGCCGGATGTGGGGCCAGCCAGGGGGGGTGCGCCTCCTCCGCAGCCCGCCAGACAGAGCATCACAACACCAATAAAGAGAAAGGTTGCTTGCCGCATGGATACATCCTCTGACTTGAAAAAGAAATAAGAGGCAATTAGACAAGAATTACACCCTGCTCTGGCTCGTCAAGCGGTCCCTGGGAATGGGTGGTTCCTCCCCTGAATGAATCACGTAAAATCACCGCATGGCTACCAATCGTTCTCTCCTCTCTTTTGACACCGGCGTGTGGGATCGGGCCGGATCGGATGTCATGGGACGCCGCTCCTTCCTCGGCGTTGTCTCCGGTCTGACCCTTTGGGGTCTCGGCATCAACGCCGCCTTAGCCTACTGGGCGATGCAGACCGGCTTCCAGCCGAGCTTCTGGGTGATGATCGCCTTGATGGCGCTGCCCTTCGCGGGGGTCCTGATCTCCAATTTCACCAAGAGTCTGGCTGGTGGTCTGTTGGGTTACCATCTGATCCTGATTCCCTTTGGCCTCATGCTCGGCCCCATCCTCAACGCCTACACCCGCGCCGGGGCCGGGTCCATCGTGAGCCAAGCGCTGATCCTCACGGGTTGCACCACCGGGGTAATGACCCTGCTGGGGCTTAGCTATCCCAATTTGTTCGCCAAGTTGGGCGGGGTGCTCTTCGGTGGGCTCGTTGCGCTGCTGGTCCTGCGCCTGATTGGGATGTTTGTGCCTTCCATTGGCAACGCGGGTTGGATCGATTGGCTGGCGGCGGGGATCTTTACTCTCTATATCGGCTACGACTGGTACCGCGCCATGTCGCTGCCTGCCACCGGCCGTAACGCTGTGGACGTGGCCATTAGCCTCTACCTCGACATCATCAACCTCTTTCTCACCATCCTGCGCCTGCTGGGTCGCAGGGATTGATGGGATTCCAGGACCCCATCGACACCTAGCCCTAGGTGGGGATGGAAGTATTTTTTACCGCATGCGATTAAATTCTTGCCTTTCTCCCCGGCTTTCGATGGGATAGAGGGAACACGGTAAGGCACTTAACCCGGGAATGCGTCTTGTATCCAGGGCACAGTGGCCCACCATTGGCTAAGCCGATCGAGGCCGGGCCAATATCGTGGTTCCCTTCGCCCGTGGGAGACCTCACATGGACTTTTTCTTAAATGGCCAGCCAAAAACCTTTGAGGGTGCCCCCAGCCTGACGGTGCTTACCTGGCTGCGTGAGGTCGCGGGAATCATCAGTGCCAAGGATGGGTGTTCGGGCGAAGGCGTTTGTGGTTGCTGCACCATTTTGGTGGATGGCGTCGCCCGCATGAGCTGCCGCCTGAAGATGAAAGACATCGCTGGCAAGCGCCTCACCACCCTAGAGGGCCTACCGGTCTTTGAACAGAATGTTTTCGCCGACGCCTTTGTGCTTAAGGGCGGAGTGCAGTGCGGCTTCTGTACGCCGGGCATCGTCATGCGCGTCAGTGCCTTCTTGGCCAAGCATCCCGAACCCAGCCGCAAAGAGATCGTGGATTCCCTCACGCCGAATCTCTGCCGGTGCACCGGCTACACCAAGGTGGTGGATGCGGTGGATTGCGCGGCCCAGGCGCTGCGGGATCAGAAACCCGTGGAGATGCCCACGGGAACGGGCCGCGTGGGTAGCCGTCATCCCAAGTTCACGGCGCGCGAGGCCGTGTTGGGCCAACGGGTTTTCGTGGCCGATATGCGCGAACCGGGCATGCTGCATGGCGCCTTGAAATTCTCCGATCATCCCCGCGCCAAGGTGCTGGCCATCGATGTGAGCGCCGCGCTGCGCGTGCCCGGCGTGGTGACCGTGCTCACGGCCAAGGACATTCCCGGCGAGCGCATTGTGGGGATGATCCACAAGGATTGGCCCGTGATGGTGGCCGAAGGTGAGATCACCCGCTACATCGGCGATGTGCTGGCCGCCGTGGCGGCAGAAAATGACGAGATCGCCCGCGAGGCCGTAGCTCTGATTCGCGTGGACTACGCAGTGCTTCCGGCGGTGACGGACCCCTTTGAGGCCCTGGCCGAAGGTTCGCCCCAACTAACCCCCAAGGGCAATGTGTTGTCGGTCTCGGAGATTCGCGTGGGCGACGGCGAGGCTGCCCTGGCGGCATCCGCCTTCGTGGTGCGGGATCGCTTCACCACCCAGCGCATCGAGCATGCCTTTTTGGAACCCGAAGCCACCTTTGCCACGCCCTGGAGCCTGAATGGCGAAAAAGGGCTGCGAGTCTTTGATTGCGGCCAAGGCATCTATGAAGATCGTAAGCAATTGGCCTCTATGTTGGGCATTGCCGAAGGCCGCGTGAATGTGGTGCAGGTGCAGAATGGCGGCGGCTTTGGTGGCAAGGAAGACTTGACCACCCAAGGCCATGCGGCGCTGCTGTGCTGGCACACGGATCGCCCTGTGCGTGTTTGCCTCACCCGCGCCGAGTCGCTGCGCATGCACCCCAAGCGTCACCCCTTCACCTTGGATTACGCGTTGGGTTGCGATGCCAATGGCAACCTCACGGCCCTGGT
>JAIFMW010000059.1 GCA_020048105.1 Deltaproteobacteria bacterium
ATCCCTGACAGTGCCACCAGGCATCGAAGGCACCGTCGTAGATGTCAAGGTCTTCACCCGCAAGGGACAGGAAAAGGATCTCCGCACCAAGCAGATCGAACACGATCAGATCCTCAAATGGCACAAGGATCTCGAGGACGAAGAGCGCATCATTCGCGCCGAAGCTAAGAAACGAATCGTTGCCCTGCTGAAGAACAAAGAGCTCTCTGAGCCGTTGTTCGACGAAAAGGCGAAAGAACTACTTCCCAAGGCCAAAAAGCTCACGCAGAACATGCTCGAGGCTGTGCCTTACCAGCGCTTCCGTCAGATCACGGTGGCAGCAGGCAAGGAGCGTCTCGAATCGCAGGTGCTCGATATTCTTGATAAGACCGAAAGCCAGCTCAAGGTTCTGCGCGATATCCTCAACGAGCGCATCGAGCGGCTCGAAAAGGGCGACGAACTGATGCCGGGCGTTCTCAAGACCGTCAAGTGCTATGTGGCCGTGAAGCGCAAGCTGCAGGTCGGTGACAAGATGGCCGGTCGCCACGGTAACAAGGGCGTGGTTAGCCGTATCCTTCCCATGGAAGATCTGCCCTACTTGGCCGATGGCACCCCGGTCGACATCGTGCTAAACCCCCTCGGCGTGCCTTCCCGTATGAATATCGGACAGATTCTTGAGACCCACCTCGGTTGGGCCGGCAAGGTTCTGGGCGTCACCTTCGCCACGCCAGTCTTCGACGGTGCCAAGGTGGAAGCCATCAAGGGGTTCCTGGCCAAGGCCCACGACAAGAAGCCCGCCGGCGCTGGTGTCGACGTCAAGGTTGATCTCTACGATCCTGCGACAGGCAAGATGCGCACACTCGAAATTCCCGACGGCAAGGCCATTCTCTTTGATGGTCTAACCGGTGAAGCCTTCGAACAGCCAGTTGTGGTTGGTTGCAGCTACATGCTGAAACTCCACCATTTGGTCGATAACAAGATCCATGCTCGGAGCATTGGGCCCTACAGCCTCATCACTCAGCAGCCGCTGGGTGGCAAGGCGCAGTTCGGTGGTCAGCGTTTCGGCGAAATGGAAGTGTGGGCCCTCGAAGCCTACGGTGCCGCCCACGTTCTCCAGGAACTGCTTACCTACAAGTCCGACGATATGCACGGACGCACGCAGATCTACCAGGCCATCATCAAGGGCGAACCCATCAAGGATCCCGGCCTGCCCGAGAGCTTCAACGTCGTGAAGAAGGAGCTCAATGCTCTTTGCATCGACGTGAAGATGCTCACCCGCGAAGAGCTGGAACCCCAGCAGGAAGAAGAGCCCGCTACGTTCTCCATCGAGGCTTAATTCGCAAGCCCTGTGATCTCAACTTCCTTCCTGGTGAATACGTTTTCCTATTGAGGCCCCTATGTTCCCTGAACAGCAGAACATCAACGCCTATGAGTGCATCCAAGTCAGCCTGGCTAGCCCGGATGTCATTCGCTCATGGTCCCATGGTGAAGTCACGAAGCCTGAGACCATCAACTACCGCAGCTTGAAGCCCGAGCGCGATGGTCTTTTCTGTGCCCGTATTTTTGGACCCGTCAACGATTGGGAATGCCTCTGCGGCAAGTACAAGCGGCAGAAGTTCAAGGGTGTCATCTGCGACAAGTGCGGCGTGGAAGTCACCAAGAAGGCCGTGCGCCGCGAACGCATGGGCCATATCCAATTGGCTTCACCCGTCAGCCATGTCTGGTTCTTCAAGGGCGTGCCCAGCCGCATTGGTTATTTGCTGGATATTCCCCTGAAAGACTTGGAGCGCGTGCTCTATTTCGAGGCCTACGCTGTAGTTGATGCAGGGGATACGCCTCTCAAGGAGCGTGAAATCCTCGCGGAAGAAAAATACCGCGAATACAAGATGGAATATGGCGAGAAGTTCCGCGCCATGATGGGTGCCGAAGCCATCAAGGAACTGCTCAAGCGCGTAGATATCGAGGCCATGGCCATCGAACTCCGTGTGGCCATGAAGGCTGAAACTTCTGCCCAAAAGCGCCTGAAGGTTGCCAAGCGCCTCAAGGTCGCCGAAGCCTTCATGCGCAGCTCCAACAAGCCCGAGTGGATGATTCTCGATGTGGTGCCTGTGTTGCCGCCCGAGCTTCGCCCCTTGGTGCCATTGGATGGTGGTCGTTTCGCCACCTCCGATTTGAACGATCTCTACCGCCGCGTCATCAACCGGAACAACCGTTTGAAGAAGCTGCTGGAACTCCGCGCTCCCGAAGTCATCGTGCGCAACGAAAAGCGTATGTTGCAGGAAGCCGTGGATGCTCTGTTTGAAAACGGCAAGCGCGGTCGCCTCCTGCGTGGCGTCAGTAATCGCCCCTTGAAGTCCCTCAGCGATGCCCTCAAGGGCAAGCAGGGCCGGTTCCGTCAGAACTTGCTCGGCAAGCGAGTGGATTACTCGGGTCGTTCCGTCATCGTGGTGGGTCCCGATCTCAAGCTGCATCAGTGTGGTCTGCCCAAGAAGATGGCCCTCGAACTCTTCAAGCCCTTCATCTTCAATCGCCTTGAGCACAAGGGCCACGCCGCCACCATCCGCCAGGCCAAGGAAATGGTCGAGCAGGGTGTGCCGGAAGTCTGGGACGTGCTGGATGAAGTGATTCAGAACCATCCTGTGCTGCTAAATCGCGCACCGACGCTTCACCGTTTAGGTATTCAGGCCTTCCAGCCTGTGCTGGTCGAAGGCAAGGCCATCCGTCTTCACCCCTTGGTCTGCACCGCCTTCAACGCTGACTTCGACGGCGATCAGATGGCCGTTCACGTACCTCTCAGCCCCATGGCTCAGATCGAAGCCAAGGTGCTGATGATGTCTACGCAGAACATCATCAACCCCTCCAACGGCAAGCCCAACGTGGTGCCCAGTCAGGACATCGTGCTGGGTGGCTACTACTTAACGAAGAAGCGCATGGATCGTCGCGGTGAAGGTATGACCTTCCCCAATATGGATGCGGTGATCGCCGCCCACGACGCCAAGGTTGTAGATACGCACGCCATCATTCGGCTCCGCTACAACGGCGAAGTCGTGGATTCTGAAGCCTGGCACAAGCTGGATCCCAAGAAGCACTCCGAACAGGAGATCTTCGAGTGCCCCAGCCGCATGGCCAAGGATGAATTGCTGACCACCACCGTGGGCCGCGTGATCTTCAATCGCGCCATGCCCGAGGCACTGCCCTTCATCAACGGTTTGCTCAAGAAGGACGGTCTCCTTTCGCTCGTGAACCGCGCCTACAAGTTCAATGGTCCCGAAGTGACGATCCAGATGTTGGACGCCATGAAGGAAGTTGGTTTCCTCTGGGCCATGCGCGCCGGTGTGTCTGTGGGTATCGACGATCTCGTCGTGCCGCCCACCAAGGCCAAGCTCATCAAGGAAGCTTCCAACCAGGTCAAGGCCATCGAATACGAGTATTACCACGAAGGCAAATTGGACGCCGCTACCCGCTACAACCGCATTCTCGAAGTGTGGGGCAAGACGGCCGAACAGGTCGCCAGCGACATGATGAAAGAGTTGGAGAAGCGGAACGATAACGATCCCTACCTCAACTCCATCTACATCATGGCCGACTCCGGCGCCCGTGGTTCCAAGACTCAGATCCGACAGGTCGCCGGTATGCGTGGTCTCATGGCCAAGCCCAGCGGTGACATCATCGAGACGCCCATTAAGGCCAACTTCAAAGAAGGCCTGAACGTGCTCGAGTACTTCACCTCGACCCACGGCGCCCGTAAGGGTTTGGCCGATACCGCCCTCAAGACTGCCGACTCCGGCTACCTCACCCGCAAGTTGGTGGACGTGGCTCAGGACGTGATCATCAACGAGGACGATTGCAGCACGATGGGTGGCATCGAGGTTCGAGCCATCGTTAACAGTGATGGCACCATCCGCTCCCGCTTGCGCGACCGAATCTTTGGTCGTGTGGTGCTCGAAGAAGTCCTTGATCCCTACAGCAAGGAAGTCATCGCACCCGCTGGCACTCTGATGTCCGAAGAACTGGCGTTCAAGATCGAAACCTCGGGCGTGACAAGCGTCAAAATTCGTTCGGTCCTCACCTGCGACGCTCGTCGTGGTGTGTGCGCCATGTGCTACGGCCTGAACCTTTCCACGGGCAAGCTCGTGGATCTGGGTGAAGCCACCGGTGTCATCGCCGCGCAGTCCATCGGTGAACCCGGCACGCAGCTCACCATGCGAACCTTCCACGTGGGTGGCGCCGCCTCCCGCGCTAGCGAAAAGAGCACCCACGAAGCCCAGATCAAGGGCCGCGTGAAGCTCGATGGCATCAAGTCTGTGGTGCGCGTGGTTTCCGTTGAGGGCGCCACCCCCACGGAAGAGACCGTTGCCATTTCCCGCTCGGGCCGAATCCTGGTGGTCGACGTTGATGGCAATCCCCGTGAGGACTACAAAGTCGCTCCTGGCGCCATCATTCGCGTCAAGGATGGTGAAGAGGTCGAACACAAGACCCTGCTCGCCGAGTGGGATCCTTACAACGATTACCTCATCAACGAAAAAGAAGGCATCGCCGATTTCAAGGAATTTGATCTCAACGCGAGCTATCAGGAAGAGAAGGATCAGATCACCGGTCGCTTCCGCAAGCGCATCATCGATCCCACCGACGATAAGTTGCACCCGCACATCAACATCAAGGGCGAGAATCACAAGATTCTCCAGCGCTACAACATCCCCACCGGCGCCTACGTCGAGATCGAGGATGGGCAGGAACTGTTGCCCGGTGATGTGCTCGCCAAGACGCCCCGCCAGCAGGCCAAGACCAGCGATATCACGGGCGGTCTGCCGCGCGTGACCGAGCTCTTCGAAGGTCGCCGTCCCAAAGATCCCGCCATCATCAGTGAAGTGACGGGCATTGTGAAATACGGCAATCGTGTTCGCGGTCAGCAGAAGGTCATCGTCGAGAATGTCGAGACCGCCGAAAAGGGCGAATACCTCATTCCTCGCGGCAAACACATCCAGGTGCAGGACGGCGACGAAATCATCGCGGGCGAAAAGCTCACCGAAGGTGCCGTCAGCCCCCACGATCTCCTCAAGGTCCAGGGCGAAAAGGCCCTTCAGGCCTTCCTCGTCAACGAGGTGCAGGAGGTCTACCGCGCTCAGGGCGTGATCATCAACGACAAGCACATCGAAGTGATCATCCGGCAGATGATGCGCTGGGTCCTGATCACCGACGTGGGCGATACGCCGATGATCGTCGAAGAAAAGGTCGACAAGCATCGCTTCAAGGAAATCAACGAAGCCACTCTGCAGAAGGGCGGCCAGCCGGCCTCCTGCGAGCCCCAGCTCTTGGGTATCACCAAGGCCGCGTTGACCTCCGAGAGCTTTATTTCCGCAGCCAGCTTCCAGGAAACCACCCGCGTGCTTACAGAAGCCGCCCTGGAAGGCCGTGTGGATTATCTCCGTGGCCTCAAGGAAAACGTCATCCTGGGCCGCCTGATCCCCGCCGGCACTGGTATGCCGATCTACCGCAACCTCGAGATCGAAGAGGGACAGTATCCCGAAGCCTCTGATCTTGATCTCATCGGTCACGAAGATTTCGATGACGAATACAGCCGCATGGCTGCTCACGTTGAAGAGCTTCAAGGCATGACCGAAGTGGACGGCGAAGACATCTAGGCTTTCGCACTTCCAAAGCAAAAGGGCGGGAATTTTCCCGCCCTTTTGCTTTTTTGGAGATTAGATCCGACCGCCTTTCGGTCCATGTTTTTGCGCTGGAGTGCACTAGGCTTTAAGCAGAGGTGAACAGTGATTCGCATCAATTGGATGAGAGCACTTTTGGTCTTTGCGCTTGGGTTTGCACTTCACGCCAGTGAGCAGCCTGCGAAGCCGCGGGTGGCTGTATTTCATGCCGAAGGCTTTCCCTCTGCCGATAGCCCCGGTATAACGCCGCAGGCCTTGACGGAGGCACTCAAGGGAATTTCGTTCAAGGTCGCGTCCACCTCTGAGGCCTTGGCAGAGCAACTTCAAAGCGGTGCCGAGGTCTTGGTGCTTCCCTATGGAAGTGCCTTCCCCCTCGCCGCCTGGGAGGCTATTCGGGCGCATCTCCAGCGGGGCGGTGGCCTTGTGGTGCTCGGCGGTGCGCCCTTTCATCAACCGGTGCGTTGGCAGGCGGAACCCAAAGAGGAAGCAGGGAAAGCTCGTGGTCGCTGGGTTCTGGGCATCCCGCAACCCACCTTCGCGCGGGAATTACTCTTAGGCCCGGCGGTGGAGATTCGCACCGAAGGATTGGGAGAGCCGGTTGCCGTTTCGGGGTGGACCGTGACTGGACCTCGACCCTTGCGCACCTTTGCACTCACGGTGCGATTCGCGACCCAGAAGGATCAGCCCAAAGAAGATGGCAGCGCCGGTTATCGGGACGCCGTTCTGCGGCCCTTGGTGCACCTGCTGGACCGAACTGGATTGCCCAGGGCCTGCCCGTTATTGGAAATCGACCGACTGCGGGGCTTTGGGGCAGGAGGCCGTTGGGTGCTGGCCACTTCCGATGCACCTTTGGAAGGCGTAACGCTGCGGGCCTGCATTCTTCGAGCGCTGGAGGGTGCCTCCGCGTTGGATGTGCGGCCCGTTCAGGCCTGTCTTAAACAAGGTGAATGGCCCCAATTTCGCGTGAGCCTTCATCGTCCTGGCACCC
>JAIFMW010000033.1 GCA_020048105.1 Deltaproteobacteria bacterium
GATGGGGGAGGAATTCAACCAAAAACATTTACGATCCAAGCAACAGGACCAACAAGCAACCCAGGGATTGGAATCACAGAAAGCAAAACGTTTGGCCCTGCTGACACTACTTCTCCATATTTCTTGCCCGCCATGGTTTCGGGGCCTGTGGAAATTCAGTGGGATTTTCAACTTGAGCCCGCCACGTCTAAGCCAACTCCCAAATACGAACAATCATTGGGAAATCTAGTCATAAACCTCCTTCCGGGTGAAACAAAGCAAGTTTCAATCGAGGTCAACTAACCCATGACCCCACATCCCCCCAAATCCACACTCACTCTCCAGATCAATGACCGGAGCGCGGTGCTGCGCATGCCAGACGGCACTGCCCTGGGTGTCATGCCCGAGGCTAAGCCGGGTCCTGAGCGTCGCTCGGCGTGGGCCACTGCCCTGCGCGAACTTGCCGCACCGGGCACGGAAGTCCAACTCCTGCTGGGACAGTTGAATGCCTCGGTGGAGTGCCAGGATGCTCCCTACCTGAATCACCGCGAACAACGCGAGGTGGCGGTCCGCATGGCCGCCGCCGGGAGCAGTGGTCAGGTGCTGGCCGGTGCTGCCGCCCTGGATTCGGATCCCAACGCCGAGGGCGGCCATTCCCTGTGGGTGGCCACGGTACCTCAGGTGGATCTCTATGACTGGTTGGGGGCGCTGGAGAGTGCGGGGCTCTCGATCGTTCATGCCACGCCTTTTCAGCGTGCCCTGTTCTGTGGTTTGGAACATCTCGGCGAGGTTCCTCGAACCCGATTGGTGCTGGCCATCGACCCGGGTGTTGAAGGGTACATCTTCATCTTCCGAGGGCATTCGCTGGTGCTGGTGCGAAATTTCCGCCTGCCCGAATTTGATGCCGATGCCTCGGAGCTGATTTTCGAAGAGGTCAGCCGCCTGCTGCAGTTCTACAAACAAAAGCAGCGGGGCGCCACCTTTGAGACGCTCGATGTGGTGGGCGTGGCCGATCTGGGAACGGCCCTCACCACCCGCCTTAAGAACGGCCTAAAGATGGCCGTTCAGGTGGTGGCTCCCGAGCTTTGGCCCGTGCTCCAACAAGGCATCCACCTGGAACGCACCCGCCGGAATGGCCTTAACTTGGTTCCCCAAGAGATCCAGGATGCCATCCGGCTCCGGGTCTTCCGGGCCACTGTGTGGATCGCCGCCAGCTTGATGGGAATCCTGCTCCTGGCGGGAGGAATCTTCCTCTGGGCCCAAGAAAAACATTTCAAGGAAGCTGCTGAAACGGCCGAGCAACTGGTCGCCGAACGAGAGGCCAAGACTTCCGAAGAGGGCAGTAACCTCCAAGCGCGCATTCCGCTTTTGCGCCTAAGGGCGGCAGAGGTGCGACAGGCCGAGGCTACCCAAACCCTGTCCCAACTGGGAGCGTTGCTGTTTCGGGCGCCCAAGGATATCCAATTGGACAAGGTCGAGGTCTTTGAGGTTCCGGGCGACAAAATGGCGCATCGGTTCACCGTTACCGGGCTGGCCTTCACGGACAACGGTTTCTCCGTGGGCCCTCTGGCCGAATATCTCAACCTCCTGGCACGTGAGCCGGGCCTAGTGCTCAACCCCGTATCGGAAGTGAGCGTGTCGGACCGCCTGGAAGCAAACAGTGAAAAGCCCCAACAGCGGGCCGTCACGCGCTTCACAGTTCAGGGGACGGCCCGATGAGAAAGAACAACCGAACCCAAGAATGGGCCCTTCTCGTTGTCATGTTCGGGGTCCTGCCCGGGCTCTTCATTGCCTTCTTCCTGTTGCCCTCGCTGAAGCGCGATAACGAGTACCTCGAACGGCAGCGGGCGGCGAACCAGCGCATCCAAGAACTCATCGCCGTGCAGCCTTTGAATGTGGAAGAACGCAAGGTGTTGGAGGATCCCGAGGCGCCTTGGAAGCAGCGGATTCCCTTGATCACCAACGACGCTCGCCGACTCGGCCACTACCATCAGGTGGTCACGGAGCTCCAACAGACTTGCCAAGCGGCGGGTGTTCATCTGGTGGGAATCCGTTCGACCTGGGATCCCATCCAGGGCAGTTTTACCCTGCCCGCCATCCTCCCAGCGGGTCCTTCCCTTCCCACCGAGGGTGGCATCCAGGGGCAACTCAAGGGCTGGGTGCTCGAAGCTCGGGTGGATGGCCCCACGACTCAGCTATTCCGCGCCATTAACGGCATTCCCCGAATCAACCCGCTCCTGGAGCCCGTGGGCCTCCGGTGGGAAGGGGATGAAAAGGGGCTCCGGCAATACCTCATCCTCCGCAACCTAGTCCTGGCCCCTTGAGGTAACTGTGTCCTTCATCGAGAACAACAAGGCCTGGATTCTTCCCTTGCTCGGCGTGGGTGTGGCGGGCGTGCTCTATTTGAACCTTCGCTCAACCCCGTCCGCATCGCCGCCTCCGACCTCCGAGGCGGTGGCACCCCAGGATCCGGCCGCGATTCCCACGGCTGTTCCGGAAAAACCTGCCGAATCCGCCACAGGGGATTTGTGGGCCGATTTGCGGGTGTTCGCCGCGCCACCCAGCGCCCTCGCCGATGAAAGTCGCTTCCGCGATCAGGCTCGAACCTCGGCCCTGGCAGCCTTAAAGCAACCAGCTCTCCCGGCAGACCAACCGATTCCCTCCAGCGTGCGAGAACCGGCTCCCGCCGTTGCCCCTGCCACTGCCGCCACCGTCGAATCGACAACCGAAGCGCAAACGTCCCTCCCAGTTCTCGATTTCCTCATTCACGGCCCGGCTGGAGCCAGGGCCTGGGTCGATGGCCACCCTTATCGAATCGGGGAAGCCATTCCCGGCCAAGCGCTCTCGGTGGGGCCCATCGGTTTCACCTCGGTGGAACTCAAGGGGCCCAAGGGCAAGACCGTGCTTTCGACGAATCCGCTTCATCAACCAAGACCCTTGCCCAGATCCGCCGTGGAGGCTCCGTGAACCACACCACCGCCCTATTGCTCCCCGCCCTGCTTTGCGGAATGCCCTTGGTTGCCCAAAAAACCGTCAGCACGGATTCGCCCAAGCGCATCACGCTTTCGGTGCGCGACGCAGACCTGAAAGATCTGCTGCGTGCCGCCGCTGAAGATACGGATGTCAACCTCACCTTCGATGCCGATATCGAAACGCGGATTAAAGGGTTGGATCTGAAAGGCGTTTCCCTCCAGGAAATCCTCGACCAGATCCTGCCGAATCTAGGCCTGGGGTTTGTAAGGACCGGTCGAACGATTCACATCCAGAAATCCGAAGGCGGGCTGCGCTTCTTCCAGGTGGATCACCTGGCCATGCGGCGGATGGGCTCCAAGGAATTCATGGTTAACGCCTCGGGGCAGCTCATCCAATCAACGAGCGGTGGCGGCGGGGGAGGCGGGCAAAGCGGTGGCTCCGGGGGTAGCGGGGGAGGACAGGGGGCCGGAAGCTCCTCGGCCTATACCTCCACTCTGAACACCGGCAATGGCTTCGATCCCTGGGAGGAAATCCGCTCGGGCCTCACCACGCTCGTCTTTGGGGAAACCCTGGGTACCGAGCCTTCAGCCGATGGGGCTGGGGGTGCCGTCAAAGGGCCCACCTCGCTCTCCTTTTCTCGCAACGGGAAAACCCTAATGATCCACCCGGATTCAGGGCTGGTGGTCGTGGGTGCGGATCCGGGGACGCACAAACGGGTGGACTCCTACCTGAGTGAACTCCGGCGACGCAACCGCCGCCAAGTGCTGCTCGAGGCGCGCATCGTGGAAGTGACGCTGGGCAACGATAGCCAGATTGGCGTGGACTGGAACGGGTTGCTCAGCGCTGGCGCGGCCTCGGGAGGCACTGGCACGGATATTCGAGGCACTTTCACCACCGGTGGAACCAATAACGCCAACGTGGATGCCAGCACGGAGGGCTTGGCCAAGCTCATCGTCCAGAACGCACGCATTACCACTGCGCTTTCGGCCCTGGCGAGGGAAGGCCGCCTACAAGTGCTCAGCGCCCCCCGCATTTCCACGCTCAACAACCAAAAAGCCATTCTCAGAGTGGTTCGCGAGGAAGCCTTTTTCCTGCAGAACAGTCAGACCACCGGGACGGGCGGTGTTGGGGGATTCTCCACTACGGTCAACATCACGCCCATGATCGTGCCGGTGGGCATCGTGCTGGATATCTTGCCGCAGATCGCCGACGACAACACGGTGACCCTCGCCGTTAACCCCAGCATCTCCGAAATTGTCACCGTGCGCAGCCTGGTGGTTCAGGGCGTGGGCGGCTCGGGTGGCGCCTCGGCCACCCTGCCCGTGGTGGATCGGCGCGATCTCGATGCGGTGGTGCGCCTGCGCAGCGGCGAAACGCTGGTGCTGGCGGGCATCATTCGCAGCAAGGAAGGCGTCGATGATCGCGGTGTGCCCTGGCTCCGGAAAATCCCCCTGCTTGGCAACCTCTTTACCAAGAAGGAAAAGACCAAGACTCACACCGAACTGGCGATCTTCATCACGCCAACCCTGATCGAAGATAGCGAGCAAATCGCCGTTCAGCGCGATAGCTCCGAAAAGCGCCTTGAGAAAGCTGGCGCGAATATGAAGCCAGAACCCAAGGCGACCTCTTCGATCAAGGAACCGTAGGCCGTCGTCCAAAATCAACTTGGTCACGTTGGCGGTGATCCGGCATTAGGGGCCGTATCGAAATAACCAGGACTGCACCGGCTATTTCGGAACGGCCCCTTAATTTTCTATTCCCCCATTAGCTTGCGGTGCATGGCTTCCGCCGCCCGGTGCCCTTGGCCCATGGCCAAGATCACGGTGGCACCGCCGGTGATCACATCGCCTCCGGCGTACACGCCGGGCACGGTGGTTTCACCGGTGAGTTCATCCACCACCACGACACCGCCCCGCAGCGTCTTCAGGTTCTTTTCTGTCTGGGCGATGAGCGGATTCACGGCGCAGCCAAGGGCCACCACCAGCGTGTCACAAGGCATGGTCTCGCGCTGGCCGGTATCCCGCACCCCGCGACGCCCATCGGCGCCGGCCTCGGTGAGTTCCATCAGGCCGCACTCGGCTTCGGTGATCCAGCCCTGGTCATTGCCCTTCACGGAAAGCGGCGTGGTCAGCCAGCGGAAGACAATGCCTTCCTCCATGGCGTGTTCCAACTCCTCCTTGCGGGCGGTGGATTCCGCCACGGAGCGTCGATAGACCACGGTCACTTCCGCCCCCAAACGCTTGGAGCAACGAGCTGCATCCATGGCGGTGTTGCCGCAACCCACGACGATCACATGCTTGCCGATGGTGATGGGCGTACCGAACTGGGGAAAGAGATCGGCCCGCATGAGGTTCACTCGGGTCAGGAATTCGTTGGCGGTGTAGACGCCCTTGAATTCCTCGCCGGGAATGCCGAGCATCCGGGGTAAACCTGCACCCGTGCCCAGGAAGATGGCGTCGTATTCCTGGCGCAGTTCTTCCAGGGTCATGGCACGGCCTACCAGCGTATTCAGCACGAACTTTACGCCAAGGCTCCGGAGGGCCTGCACCTCGGCATCCACGATGGCATTGGGCAACCGGAATTCAGGAATACCGTAGAGCAGCACGCCACCGGGCTTATGAAGCGCATCGTAAACGGTCACGTCGTGGCCCTTCTGGATGAGTTCACCCGCTGTAGCCAGCCCGGCGGGACCGGCACCCACAATGGCCACCTTCTTACCCGTTGCAGGTGCGATATCCGGCAACTTGGAATCGCCCTCCAGCAGACTATCGGCGGCATAGCGCTCCAAGCGCCCGATGGATACGGAATCGCCCTTGAGGCCCACCACGCAGCGGGCCTCGCATTGTTTTTCCTGAGGGCAGACACGACCGCACACGGAAGGGAGGGCCGAATAGCGTTTGAGAATCAGCCCGGCTTCCTTGGGATTGCCCGCTTCGATCTGCTTGAGAAAACCCGGAATATCGATGCCCACGGGGCAACCATCGATGCAGGTGGGTTTCTTGCACTGAAGGCAGCGCGCAGCCTCCAAGCGGGCCTGCTCGGCATTCAAGCCAAGGGAGACTTCCATGAAGTTGGTGATGCGCACGGAAGGTTCCTGGCAGGCCATTTCCTGACGCGGAATCTTCATGCGCTGGGGTGCCTTGAGCGCCGCGAGATCCGCCCCGCGCCAATCGAAATCCGCCACGGGCTCGATGGTGGGCAGATCGGCATCGGTCAAAGGCGCCACGGTATTGCGGCCCACGCGGCAGGTATGACCGCCCGCTTCTTGCTCATCTTCCTTGTACCAGTTCTGCCGCATGCGCAGCATCTGGAAGTCGACTTTATGACCATCGAAATCGGGGCCATCGAAGCAGGCGAACTTGAATTCACCGCCCACGGTTACTCGACATCCGCCGCACATGCCCGTGCCATCCACCATCAGCGCGTTGAGGCTTACCAGGGTAAAAATCTCGTAGGGGCGCGTGAGCTCGGCCACCGCCTGCATCATGGGCATGGGGCCCACGGCGATGACCTCGGCCACCTTTTCACGATCCAGAATTTCCTTCAGGGCTTCGGTAACGATGCCTTTGCGACCCCAGGAGCCATCGTCGGTGGTGATGATGAGTTCGTCAGAAACGGCGCCCAATTCTTCGGTCAAGAGCACGCGTTCACG
>JAIFMW010000108.1 GCA_020048105.1 Deltaproteobacteria bacterium
AGCCACCCGCGAGTGATACGTAAGTGTAGATTTTTTTGGGGCAAGTGCACCACATTTACCACGGCACTTTCACAATCAAACCAATTCGTAGTTCCGATTTGAATGGAATGACACACCGATCCAGGGGTATCGGGAGCAACAAGATTTCCGATCACCTGCGTGCCCAGCATGCGAAGCTGCCGCTCGATTGACTTACACAGGTGCTGAAGTCTCGGAGCGGAGGTTCCTGTCCGACTTCCATGCTGGTTGGTGCATCAACAGAGTGTGGCGGACTTGGGAAGCAAGTTCGGGACTGCAACTTGGCGGGAGGTTGGCTGCCAGTTTCTCCAGAATCTTGATGATCTCGTCCACTTCGTTCAAAAGCATCCAAGCGTCCTCTTGGCTCGCCGAGAAAGGCTTCCCGAGAGTCCAGTGTTGACGGGCGAGTTGGGATCGTAGTCGCATCCTGATTTCGAAATAGCGTCCAGCACCCTCATCCATTAGGCTCCCTCCAGCAAGCCTGGGAGCGGGGTTCCGCCTGGGCGAGTCCTGCTTGGGACGCGTGTGTCCAGGAATGCCTCGACCTCACCACGCCACGGCTCAGGCACATCACGAATGCTCGACAGAAGCCGCAATGCCTCATCCAGATCGTTGAGTGTTTGCACCGTGATCGTTTGGTGGATGGATGCAGTGACCCTTCTTGACAGGAGACTGACATGTGCAAACGACTTGGAATGGTCTTGGCAATCCTGCTGCCTTTGGGACTACAGGCCTTCGATCAGAAGGCGGTAGACAAACTGCTTGCGGGAGATAAAAACCTAGCGGGGGCCGACTTCACCAATCTGCCAGGATCAGCGCTGCCGGGTGGCGGGACCTTCACGGGTGTGAACTTCTCCGGGGCAGATTTCACGGGAGCCTACATCCCCAGTCGAATCTTCCAGTCATGCAACTTTTCTAACGCGAAGTTCGACCGAGCCGACCTCCGTGGTGTCCATTTCAAGTCGTCGTGCAACATGGTAAGCGCGAGTTTTGCGGGGGCCATCCTGGGGGGCACGCAGTTCAATTCCGCAAAACTGAACCAGGCCAGTTTTACCGACGTGACGTGTACCCCGCAGTCGGGCCCCCAGTTCATGCAATCTGATTGCCAAGGGTTGCGCCTGAATGGGACGAATTTCAATGGAGCCGCCCGGTTCTATAACTGCGATATGACGGGCGTCGACTTCAAGTCCGGCAATGTGCGAGGGATCAGCCTGGAGTCGTCCAGGATCGCCTCGAGCCAAAGGTCCTACCTGTCCACACAAAGCATCCGGCAGTTCGACACCATCGTCTGGGTGACCCCCACCCTTAATATAAAACCTGCGGCAGCCGAAAAAGCCGAAAAGCTGAAGCCCGTCAACAAGCCTGTGGCACCGCCGAAGTAGAACAAACCCCAATCAGGGCTGAGCGACCTTCATCCGGTAGAGCCTGTTGCCCTCGGGCCTGCGGTAATTCACACCCAACGCATCCAAACGCTGGGTGTGGCTTTTTAAGCGCTGCTCGAAGTCGGCAAAATGGTCACGCCGATGACCACCGGACCACCAGAGACTATTTTCGCAGAGGAGAAATCCACCGTATCTGCCCCTACCTTTTTCTTTGTGTCCTGGAAAACACCAAGATAATGAACTCCACCAAGGGCGGGTATGCAAAAAACCATGGGTGCCGCCATGATTGCTGCCCGTGCAAAAAGGAAGAGCCTGCCAGCGTCAACTAGCGGTGCTTTTAGCAATTCAGTCCTGCGTTGAGGGGACTACGCCTGCTGGGTTGAGATCTTTCTGCCTGGAAAAATACCTGAACAGAAAATACGACAGAGCCAAAAGTGAGCCCCAAAGGGCGAGGCGCACCAGCACGCCCCAGAAGGCCCCAAACTGCGCAACATAGCCCAGATGGGCGAGCTTGAAGATGACTCGGGAGAGGATGAAGGAAATGACGAAGGAAAGGGCAAGCTGGAGTTCTCTGGGCATGCGGGCTCCGTGGAACCAGGGATAGGCAACATTGCAGCCTGGATAGATAGGACATAGGCAATCTTACCGGGCTCCATCGAGGAACCCTGATTTACACGCTCCGACATGGCCGACCACACTGAAACCCTCCGCACCGTTGGCGCGGATGCCCATATTTGGATGGTTCGGGTAATTCGGTATGCTCACCCATGGCGCGGTGCGTGAAGCATGCTCCATCAGGCATCCCTTGCACTCCCTTGCCGAAAGGAACCCCATGGCAAAGACCAACGCTCAGCTTGAAAAGCGGAAACGAGAAAGCGAGAAGAGGAAGAAAATCGAAAAGGCCGTTCGAAAAATTGCTGCGGCAATGCCGGATGACACCGATGAACAGGCACCAACCTCTCCAAACGCCAAACCCGGAACACCTCCCGACAAGGCCTGATCGCTCAGCAAATTCGGATGATAGATGACACCGGGATTATCCGAAAGGGTTCCTAGGCCATCAGGCCATGGATGCGACCCCGCGCCTGGATCTACCCATATCGCTGAATGACACCCTGCACCAAGCGGAGAAAAAACGCCGACTGCTGAGGTTTCCATTCCGTGAAGAGAGTTGCTTTCAGCTCAGTCGCCAAGGAACGGCAACGATCGATATCTTCACCCCGCCCCAGGGCCAAGATCGGACACGTTGGAGCCAAGGCCTCGAATAGTTTTTTATAGCGATGACGATCTTCCACATCGCCCTCCGCCGTATCCAACAGGATGAGAAGCGGTGGGCGTTCGTCCAGGATTTCGCGAAGAAGCGAGGTGACCGGCAGGCAGGTGCGGAGTGGCAAGGTGCCTTCCAAAATTTCCACCAACTGCTCGGCCAATCGAGAGTCTTTGGAAAGCAACAGGATTCCGGTAGGAGCTGCTTTGGGCCGGTTCACAGGCAACGATTTTGCGCGGATTTCAGTGCGCTCGAGCCACCGCCGCTTGGTCTCCTCGACCCGAGGCTCCATCCAGCTCTTGAGAGGATCGATCGATTCAAGGAAAGGCTCGAATTTTAGTCCGAGATGCTGCTCCTGGTCATGGATAACTCGGGCATTCAGGTGCAGATCAGGGCCTCTTTCCAGCGAAAGAGAGAGCGAGAGGAGGCGACCTGTCTGAAAGCCGTCTTCGGGTATGGAAGTAAACGAAAAGACCCCTGCACCCAAGGTGGAAATATTTTCGAGGGAAACCCGGAGAATCTCGCCAGTGCTGCAACTTATGGCCCCAGGACTGCGCCCCACATTCTCCAATCGAAATGCGCCACGCAGTTCATCCATTTCGAGCACATCGGGAACCGTAAGGCGAAGCACACGCTGCTGAGGCGTTTGGTCGTAGCCAAGAAACCGAGTTACCCCTGCGAAATACGTGAGAGCCCACGGGAAGCGTATCTTCAAAGGTTGTTGAACCAGGGTGTATCGTGCGGATTCCTGGCTTATGGAGGCTCGAAGATGGAGTTCTTCTCCAACTCGCTCCAAAAATCGTGACTCGATGCTGAAGAAGTTCGTGGCCAGAGTGCAGGTCTGCTTGCGCTCACAGAGTTCCGCCAGGGCCTCCGTTTTGAAGGTGCCTCGAAGGGCGCCCTGCAGGGTTGGATCCTCCCAGATCGAAAATGTCATGCTTAATCCGCCGTGAATGCAGGGGTTGAAAAGGAACCAATCCATTGTCAATAAGGCGCCTAATCATGCCTTGAACTGGGCATTGCAGGAAGTCGCCACCGATCAGGGGTGTACGCTACGGGAGCGGAGGCGATCCGGCGCATAGCGAAAGTGCCCCGTGATTCGATACGAGAACAACATGTCCTCCAGCCTGGTGCCATTGCCGATGTTGTGAACAATGGTGGGAGCCCCGGAATCACCTCGGGCATCGCTCACGATTCCAATGTGAGGCAATCCGCCTGGCAACACCCAGGTAACAAGATCCCCCGCGCGATATAGGGCCGCCTCGCCACTGATCGGAAGCGTTTCGCCATGCCTCGAAAAGAAGCGAGCCTGGTTCGGAACCCGGCGGTGATCGATGTTGCGATCGGGGGCCTTGGCGCGCCATGGATTGGGATAGGCGGTCCAGTTGCTCACCATGTCGCGATGAATCAAAGCTTGTAGGTCGATCCCGAGCCTTCGGTAAGCACGCACCACCACATCGGTGCACACGCCACGATCCAGAGGCGCGTCACCGCCGGGATAGGCGAGCTTTCGATAGGAGCCGTCGTAGTAAATCGTCACGCCAATCTGCTGCTTAGCGGCTTCGACCAGCGCCATCCCAGATTCCTGGCCCTGCGCAACCCTAAGCACTGAGAACAGGATCATGGCCAAACGCATGCGCGCTCCTTAGGAAAGGCTTCCACCCAACAGACGAATTCCTCGCAGGCCAGTTTAGGTTTAGAGCCTTCGAAATAATCACCCGAGAACTCAAATATGGCGGTTTGGCCTTCTCCTCATTTCCCGTGATGCTAATCTCGGGTCCGGCCATTTGCAGCTGAAAGCCCCATTTGGAATGGATTCCTGGAGTCAGCCCATGACAAAACGCCGCATCCTGGAAGGCATCAAGGTCCTCGATCTCACCAATGTACTTTCGGGGCCATTCGCGAGCCTTCATCTGGCGTTGCTTGGAGCCGAAGTCATCAAGATCGAAAACCCTAAGGACGGCGACCTAGCGCGCAAATTAGGCATCGTGCCCGAATACAACAAGCAACTGATGGGCACCAGTTTTCTGGCGCAAAACAGTAACAAAAAATCCGTGAGCCTCAATACCAAGAGCGCGGAGGGCAAGGCCATCTTCAAGAAGCTCGCGGTAAACGCGGATATCGTTATCGAAAACTTCCGCCCCGGGGTCATGGACCGCTTGGGCATTGGCTATTCCGTGCTCAAGGAGATCAACCCCAAGCTCATCTACTGCGCCATTTCCGGCTTTGGCCAAACGGGCCCGGACGCGGACAGACCCGCCTACGATCAGATTATTCAAGGCCTCTCGGGCGAAATGGCGATCAATGGTGATGAGCGTCTGAACCCTTTGCGGGCGGGCTTTCCCGTGTGCGACACCGTGGGCGGGCTCAACGCTGCCTTCGCCGTGATGGCCGCCCTCTTTCACCGGCAACGCACCGGCGAAGGGCAGTTCATCGATATCGCCTTGCTGGATTCGATCATGCCGCTCATGGGCTGGGTGGCGGCCAACCTGCTCATTGGCGATTCGCAACCCGTAGTCATGGGCAACGATAATTTCACCGCCGCACCGAGTGGCACCTTCCGCACCCAAGATGGCTTCATCAATATCGCCGCCAACAAGCAAGAGCAATGGGAAGCGGTCTGTGATGTACTGAGCACCCCGGAATTGAAAAGCGATCCCCGCTTTCAAGAACGGGATATCCGCAAGAAAAACAGGAAAGAACTCACACCACTCTTGGAAGCGAAACTGGCCGAGCGACCAACGCTTGATTGGGTTGCTCGCCTAAATGCCAAGGACGTGCCCAGCGGTGAAATCCTGGGTCTGGGCGAGGCCCTCCGACAGCCCCAAATCGCGCATCGAGGCGTCCTCCAGAAGATCGACACGCCGGGCATCGGGGAAATCGAAGTCTTCGGCCTGACAGCCCTCTTCGAGAAAACTACTGGTGAGGTCAATAGCCCGCCGCCCACATTGGGGCAGCACAATCAGGAGATCTTTGGCAGCATCGGGTATGGAACAACAGAATTGGCAGAGCTGAAGTCAAAGGGCGTTATCTAGACAAGGAGTTCGGCATGGGCATGACCATCGTTGAAAAGATCCTGGCACGCGCCTCGGGGCTGGCTGCGGTCAGGGCAGGTGATGTGGTGGAGCCACGGGTCGATCTGGCCATGTCCCACGAAAATGCCGCGCTCGTCATCAACCAATTCAAGGAAGTATATGAAGGCAGTGGCCGCGAGGCCGTGCCGTGGGATCCTTCGCGCATCGCCATCATCTTTGATCACCGTGTGCCGGCGGAGTCTCCCAAGACCGCCACCAACCAGAAGAAGATTCGCGAGTTCGTGGCCAAGCACGGCATTGCGAAGTTCCACGATGTGCGCGGCGACGTGGGCGGCATCTGTCATCAAATCCTGCCTGAATATGGGTATGTGCGGCCAGGCTTCGTGGTGGTGGGCACCGATAGCCACACCACCAGCCACGGGGCGCTGGGGGCATTTTCCTTCGGCATTGGCGCCACCGAAATGGCCTCGGTATGGACCTTGGGATTTGCGGTGAATGTCGAAGTGCCCACCACGATCAAGGTGGTGGTTTCAGGCGAATTCTCAGAATTCGTTGGGCCCAAAGATTTAATCCTGCACTTGATCGGTCTACTCACGGCCCAGGGGGCGAATTTCCGGGCCATCGAATTCCACGGCGAAACCATCCGCAAAATGAGCACCTCGGGCCGCCTCGTGATCTGCAACATGAGCGTGGAAGCTGGCGCCACCAGCGGCCTCGTGCCCCCCGATGCCGAAACCCTGCGCTACTTGCGGGAAGAAGCGGGTGTCACGGGCGAAATTCCCATGACGACCCCGGATGCCGATGCCTGCTACGAGCGGGTGGTGGAAATCGATGTCAGCGCTTTAACCCCTCAGATCGCATGCCCGCACATGGTCGATAACGT
>JAIFMW010000205.1 GCA_020048105.1 Deltaproteobacteria bacterium
TTCGGCCAGAATCGAGAGACACGGACTGAACGCCGCTAAGGAAGAACGATGGAACACCATGCCTCGTACCTCGCGACCCTGCTGACAAACCTGCTGCACTTGGCTAGGCATCCTTGGGGTAGTTTCGCCCATGGACAGGCCTTGTCGCTGCTCGAACGGTATGACCATCTCTTTGCCTCGGCTCTTGCGGCGCTGGTCATTGTGGCGATGGTATTAGCCACCCGCGTGAAGCTTTCCCGTATCCCAGGGCCTTTTCAGCAAGTGATGGAATTCCTGGTCAGCTTTGTTCGAGGTCTGGTTGCGGACAACATCGCTCACCATTCCGACCGCTACGTGCCGTTGGTTGGAACACTGGGGCTTTTCATTCTGCTGAATAATCTTTTTGGGCTCGCTCCGGGCCTGCCCAGTGGCACCGGCAACTGGAATGTGACGTTGGCTTGCGCGCTGGTGGTGTTTTTTTACTACAACTTCCACGGCATGAAGTCCCAGGGCTTTCTGCGCTACCTGGGGCATTTTGCAGGGCCTGTTTGGTTCCTGTGGTGGCTCATGTGGCCCCTTGAAATCCTGGGCCTGCTCTCCCGCATCCTTAGCCATTCCCTGCGTTTGTTTGGCAATATCGCGGGTGAGCATGTGGTCTCGCTCATCTTCTTCGGGTTGGTGCCTCTCTTGGTTCCCGTTCCGCTGATGGTGATGGGGCTCTTCTTTGGCATGATCCAGGCCTTTGTGTTCATCATGCTGGCCACCATCTACGTGTCCGGTGCTGTCTCCCACGATCATTGATTTGCTTCCACCCTGGCACCGGGATTCCGAACCCCGGGCCCCCTTTTTCGAGGTTTTCCATGAAGAAGTTCCTCACCACCGCCTTCCTCTTCACCCTGGCCACGTTCATGTTTGCCCAGGCCGCTCCTGCCGCTCCCGTAAAGAGCCTCTTCGAAGGCCAGTTCCTGGCTCATCTCTCCCTCGCCATCGCCGCCGCTGGTTGCGGTTTGGCCCAGGGCAAGGCCGTAGTTGCGGCCTGCGAAGGCATCGCCCGCAATCCCCAGGCCGCTGGCAACATCCGCACCACCATGATCATCGGCCTGGCCCTCATCGAAGCCCTGGTGATCTACGTGTTGGTTGCCGCTTTCGCTGTGAAGTAGGCTTTCAAACCTTTGAAAACGGGGCGCCCCATTTTGGTGCCCCGTTTTTTTGTTCTTAACACCAGGTGCCGATAGATCCTGAGGCCCATGCTGAAACATCCCTTGTTCCCACTGCCCACCGATATCACCCAGGTGATCCTCGGGGGCGCCTCGTCCATCGATCAGCTCGGGATGTCGTTACCCACTCGTGAAATGGCTAAGGATTTTGCCCTTGGCTACGGCTACGACGTGGATATTCCGCATCATCGGGATCACCTGGTGGAAGTATTCGAGGATGCACTGGCCTTCCTGGAAGAGGTGATTCTGGAAGGCAGCGGAATGGACATTCCGCCGGAATTCTACGAACTCCAAGACCCGGTTGATCTTCTGGTGTGGGCCTCGGTGCGCCCTCAGGACGACCGGGCCCGCTGGAGTTGTGCGCTGCTCAGGGTAATGCACACTCTTTTTCATGTGGACAATAACGTCTACCTGCGGTTTCTACCCGAAATCCAGCAGCAGATCTTCGATCGGTACGAACGCTTTCTTGTGCCTTCCACGGGTGGTTGGCTCCTCAAGGGTCGGTACGAGGTTCCCTTGTTGGCTATCAAGCGCAAGGAGAGCAAGGACCGCGTATCCATGCTGCTTAAATTGCTTCACAAGCCCGACAACGTGGCTGAAACCATCTACGACCAAGTTGGTCTTCGCTTCGTGGCAGAAGATCTGCTAGGCGTGCTCCTGGTCATCCGCTTTCTGCTGGACCATCACATCTTGATGGCCACGCATGTTAAGTCCACTCGAACTCGAAACCTGATGGTGGACTTGAAGGAACTAGAAACTTGGATGGCAACCCTTCCGGAGGGATTTTGCTTAGCAGATCTCAGCCCTCAGGAACGGGCGCGGATCTCGGAAAGCCTGACACTTTCTGCCGGGCGAGCCGAAGTGAACCCTTTTTCGAGCAGCAGTTATTCGGCGGTACAGTTCACGGCTCGGACCTTGATTCGGCTCCCAAATCCAGCCGAGGCGGCCCTTCAGAAGGTTCAAACGCGGCTCGGTCGCATGGGCCGACCCGAAATTGGCGACCTCTTGCACATTCCGGAGTTGATCCAGGAGCAGGAGGAGTTTACTTTCTTCTTTGCACACGAAGTCCAAGTCATGGAAAGATCCGGGTTTGAAAGCACCGTTTCAGGTCCCTCCTCGCATGTTGAATACAAGTTTCGGCAGCGGGAAGCGGTCAGGAGACGAGTTTTGCAGGGCATCGCACCGCAGGAGGCTGCATGTTGAACATCCAGACACATCAGGAAGGTAATGCTTCCGTTGTGACCATCCAGGGCAAGGTTAATTTCGAGGTTACGGCCCAATTGCGGGACGTGATCCGAGACACCGTGACCACTCATCAGCCCAAACTGATGGTGATCAATCTGGAAGGCGTCACCTTCATCGATTCCTCGGGTCTTGGACTCCTGGTGGCCGCGCGTAACAGCGTGGACAAGAACAACGGCAAGCTCCATCTTTGCGGACTGCCCGCCCAGGTGAAGAAGACGTTCGACCAGACCAATCTGACGAATTACTTCTCCATCTTTGCGACCGAGCAGGATGCCCTTCGCGGGGCCTGATCGCCGCGACCAACCTGAATTAGAGCCCAAACCATGAGCAAGGGTATTGTCCTGGTCGTCGACGACGAGGCCCAGATCCGGGACATTCTGGGGTTCTACCTCAAGCGTGCTGGATACCAGGTCCTTACGGCCGAGAATGGCAACGAGGCCCTGGAAGTCATGGGGAAGGTTCAGCCTGACCTGATTCTTTCGGACCTCCGCATGCCTGGCATGGCGGGGGATGAATTCTGCCGGATCATCAAAGGTGGACCCGAAACACGAGATATCTATTTCGTGCTGGTCTCCGCCATGGATGGAAGTGCCACCAAAATTGGTGGGCTCAATCTTGGCGCGGATGACATGATCGCCAAGCCCTTCCATGCGCAGGAAGTAATGGCCAAGGTCGAAAGTGCCTTTCGTATAATCGGAATGCAGAAAGAGATCAAGCGGCAGAATCTGGAACTCACGGGGTTTCAGGACCGCATGACCACTGAACTCGCCATTGCTGCACGCCTTCAAATGGGGCTTCTTCCGAGTCTGCCTGGGGCAGCGCCAGGGTTCCGTTATACTCACCGCTACCTGCCCGCCGAGGGCATTGGCGGGGATATCTATTCAATCGTTCCTCTCGTCGATGGCAGCCTTGCCTTGCTCATTGCAGACGTAAGTGGTCATGGCGTTACTGCGGCACTGATCTCCGCCATGGTGAAAACCTCATTTGAAAGCCATGTTCGTCCCGGGGGAAACCCGCTGTCTTGGGCGGTTGGCATGAATCGGGACTTGGCGCGCAATACACTTTCGGAACAATTCGCAACGGCCTTTCTGGCGCGCATCGACCCTTCAACCGGAGCAATGCAATACGTGGTCGCCGGGCATGTGGGACCGATCCATATTCCCAATGGTGCTCAGGGAGGGCTCCATCGCCCGCACGTGCTTGCGGGGCATGGGTTCATGCTGGGGATCGAGGAAGATCTGCCCTTCGAGGAGAAATCCGCCAAATTTGATCATGGCGACCGCCTAGTGCTTTTCACAGATGGCCTCGTCGAAGTCGAACGTGAGGACCGAAAACTTCTGGGCGAGGACGGCCTTCTACGGCTGTGCGCGGAACTGCCTCAGAGCGAGGAAGCCGCCTCCGATTTCCTCGTGAACGCAGCAAAATCGTTCAATGATCCAGCCCCCTTTGTTGATGACGTGACGCTGGTGATTCTCGACCGGGTATGAAATCAACCGATAGCATCACCTTCACTGTTCCAGGCTTTTAACCATCGTGGCCCAAGCTCTGCCAGCAACATGGCCGCAAAAAGCAGCGCGCCTCCGGTCAACTGGACAGCCCCCAACCGCTCGTGGATTCCTGGAACCCAGCCGGACATGGCGATGAGCGCGGTGTAGACCGGTTCCATGGAGTAGATAATGGCGGCTTCGGTGGCCCCTAGGTAAGCCTGGAACGTCGACATTCCCCAGAAGGCCAGGGCGGTGGCGAGAAATCCTTGGTAGGCAAGGGCGATCCAAACACCGGGGTCGGAGAGCGGCACTCTAAGATTCTGGAAACCATGGGGCGCGGGGAGGCAGGCGGTAATTGCGAACGAAATAAGGGCAACAACCGCCACCTGGAACGTGGCCAGCACCCATCCACTCGACCGGCGGGAATAATGGGCGGTGAGTACGATATGGAATCCGCAGGCTACCGCGCAGACCAGCGTTTCGGTGTCGCCGCGATTCCAGCCACCCAAGGGCGCTCCTGGTTCGTGGACGAGCAGATACAGGCCCGCGGTAGCCACCAAGGCGCCGAGCGCATGGGAAAGCTTGAGCCGGTCCCGAAACAGCAGGCTCACAAGGGGTGTAAACAGCACGTACAGGCCAGTGATAAAACCGCTTTTGGCGGTGGTTGTGAAGCGCAGGCCATCGGCCTGAAACCAGAAAACGACGGTCAGCCACAAGCCAAGCACCACACCATCAAGCATGGCTTGGCGCGTGAATGGCACTCGGAAGGCGCGGGCGAGAACCCAAAGACAAACAGCACCCAGGCTGAATCTGAGGGTGAGCATTACGCCGACGCTGAGGCTGGAATTGATGGTGAATTTCATGGCCGCAAAGCTGGCGCCCCATACCAGGGCCAGAAGGCACATGGCGACTACGGCAAGGCGATGCTTGCCTGGATCGGTGGGCATGCTGGTCATGGAACCGATATCAGCGCAGAACGGCCGAAACGCGGATTTCCAGTTCGGGCTGATCGGGGTCATCCAGAGTCAGAATCATGCGCTCGTTGTAGGTGCCCGCCTTGGTCTTTGCATCCAGCACAATGGACAGATCCTGTTGAGCGGCGGCAGGTCGCCCGAGGCCCTCCACTCTGAACCAGGGACTGGTGGGTTTAACGGAAATTATTTTGAAAGCCTTGCCATCCGAGTGTTTAAGGCTAAGGGTGCTCCGATGCTCTTTTCCTACGGCTTCCACCCAGGCGATTCGGGCAGGATTTGCCACAACGGAAGAGCGCAGGGTCCACTGGACATTGATAGGAACGAGGGGGCTTCGTTCGCTTGTGGTGCGAATGGTGATTACATCTACGCCACCCGCCTTACCCGAGGGAACCTTGCGAGCATCCAACTGGATTTCAACAATGGCGGTGTTGCCATCGTTCCGAAATGTTGAGCTTAAATAAGGGGCACCGGGTGCCTTGGCGTCGATCACCTGAACGGGACGACCGTTGCCAGATTCCAGACGGACAGTGCCTTTTCTGGGCACATTGCGAACCACTTCGTCGAAGAAAATGGCGGTGGTGTTGGGCATGACATCCTGCACCACTTCGGCCTCGAAGGAAAGCTGGATGGTGGGATTATCGGGATCATCCGAAACCACCTGCATGGACTTTCGCACAACGCCTCGCATGCCTGCCGGGTTGAAGGTGGCGTCAATTTGGGTGCTCTCGCCAGGTTTTAGAAACCACTGGCCAACCATGGTGTAGGTGCATCCACAAGAAGGCACTACCTGCTTGATCTGCAAGGGAGCGGCCCCGGTATTGGTGGCCTTAAACCGATGGGCCACCTTGCGGTCCACGGAAATCTTGCCGAAATCGTGATGCACCTTGTCGAAGCTCAGAATCGGTTTGGGCGATTGAGCCACACAGGCAAGACATAGCGTGAAAGGCAGGATTCGAAGCATGGCAACCTCACCTTAGGATTCTAGCGGAAGTCATTGCCTAGGACCTCGTCCGGGCTCTACGGAGCTTTTACTTCATGTTTCGGGAACATCAGAGCTCGTATTTCGGAATCGGCCTGCGCGGATCTCAAAACCAATCCAAGGGAGGTTTCCAAGGTGGCTCTCGGCAGGTCAGGGCCGGGTTCCATGGCAGAATGTCACCTCATCGCGAAGGCTGTCATCCGAGGGGGGTCATGCGAATCAAGGGTGTCGTATTGGCGGGAGGAACGGGTTCTCGGCTCTTTCCTTTGACGAAGGTGACCAACAAACATCTATTGCCCGTGGGCTACGCGCCCATGATCTGGCACCCTGTGTGGAAATTGAAAGAGGCCGGTGCCGAGGAGATCCTCATCGTGACCGGCACAGAGCACATGGGCGACGTGGTGGGCTGCCTTGGGTCGGGTAAGGAATTTGGCTGTCACTTTACCTATAAAGTTCAGGATGAAGCAGGAGGCATCGCGCAGGCTCTTGCGTTAGGCGAGAACTTTTCCAGCGGGTGTCCTCTGTGCGTAATCCTGGGCGATAACGTTTTCCAGGACAGCTTGGTGGAAGATTTCAAAATCTTCGAGCAGCAGGGACAAGGCGCGCGGATTTTGCTTAAACCGGTCTCCGATCCGCATCGTTTTGGCGTGGCCGAAGTCTTCGGTAATCGCGTGGTGGGCATT
>JAIFMW010000223.1 GCA_020048105.1 Deltaproteobacteria bacterium
GGAAAGAGTGGGGCCGCATGGTGGCCCTGAAACAAGGCACCTATGCCAGCGTGCCCATCACCATGTTGAGCGAAGGGCAAAAACGCGTGGACGTCGATGAATTCTACGACTCCGCCGAATACCGCCCCAAGGTGCGCCAGGTCGAGGGCAAACCGATGTTTTTGTACTAAAGAAAATTGATTGCTGTTTTTGGAGGGCTATTACCCATGACCGATTCTTCCTGGGATAACGGTGGTATTGCTCCAAAAAAGAAAGCCTTCGGCACAGGGACCAAGGTGCTGCTCGGCTGTGGAATCGCCCTGCTTCTTGGGATCGTCACCTGCACGACCGTGGGAATGGTCTTCGGGAACATGATCAAAAAAGACCCTGAGGCCTTCGAGAAGCGCGTGGAGGGGTGGGCCAAGGGCTTCATCCAGAAGGACTGGGATCGTTTGCGCGCTCTGGTGGGCCAGTTGCAGACCGATGAAGGCACTCAGGCCGTTTACCAGTCCAACCCGGAGCTCCGAAATACCTATGCCTCTGCCGAACTGTTCCTGGCGGCCGTTCAGGGTTGGCGGTCTCAAGTTGCACCGTTGCCCGCTGAGGTTCCCTCGGAAGAACATCGTAGGGGCCACCGTCGCCGAACAAAGGAAGCGCCTGCCGAGGATGCCTCGGCGTCCGTGAGCGAAAAAAACTATTCGGTGAATCTCAACAAGGTCATGGGTACCACTACCATCGGATGCAAATACCCAAATGGCACGCGCCTTACGGTGACCTTTGACGGGGAAAGGGTCAGCCGCATCGAGGTCGATTGAGTTATCTTGGTTTCAATCTTGGTGGAATAAATGGGCGCAATAAATCGTCGACAGACTGCGGGTAGCCATGCGTTTCGATGAGCTGAATCTGGGCCTGGAATCTGGAGGCACCGGGCCGCTCTATCGCCAGGTTGCAGATCGCATTACGGCCTCGATCCAGAGTGGAGGCCTGTTACCGGGCGCTCGGTTACCGGGTCTGCGGGAGATGGCGATGCGCTTTTCCGTGCACCCCAATACCGTGCTGGCGGCCATGCGAGATCTTGAGGCCCAGGGCTGGATCCACTCCCTGCCGCGACGAGGTTTTTTCATCAACGACACGCTGCCCGTGGTTTCGGTGGAAGTTGGTCGAGAGCACCCACCGGAGCCCTCGGATGGCTTCGAGTTTCCCCATAACCTGGCCTCGATCACGAGCACCAAGAACGTGAAGATGGATCTCTCCGATGGTGTCGCGGATGCGAGGCTGGCACCCGCCGAAGCGCTGGTTCGGGCCTATCACCGGGCGCTCAATATCAAGGGCACGGAGATCTTGAGTGCCGGGGATTTCAAAGGGCATCCTCGCCTGCGAGAGGCTTTAGCAACCCATCTCGCCGCTCAGCGTGGCGTGGTTTTGAATCCTGGGCAGATCTTGGTGTTGCGCAGTACATCCATGGTCATCAGTCTGATCGCGCAAACCCTTCTGGGGCCGCGGGGTGGGAATGTGGCTGTCGAGAATCCGGGCAATCCCATGATTTGGGAAACCCTACGGCAAGTCTCCTCGGCGACCCTGCATCCTCTCCCCGTGGATAGCGAAGGCCTTCAGCCGGAAGGGCTTGAACGCCTGCTGGACCAGGGGCCAATTCAATTGCTGGTGCTTTCCCCCCAATGCCATTACCCAACGGGGGTTCGCCTTTCTGCCGCGCGTCGCGTTCGTATTCTGGAGCTGTCGCGACAGCACCGTTTTCCCATTCTGGAATTGGATTCGGAATACGATTTCCTGTGTGGCCCCGAGGGTCCACCGCGCCCGATGGTGGCGGGGAATCAGGGCCAAGTTTTCTATGCGGGTAGCCTCTCCCGGTTGATGGCGCCGGGTGTACGTGTGAGCTTTCTGGCCGTGCCCGATCATTTGGCCGACCCCATGGCCAAGGTGCGGCAGCGCATGGATTGGCAGGGCGATCCCATGCTGGAGTGGGCGGTTTCGGAACTCTTTCTGGATGGAGAGATCCTGCGGCATCTGCGTCGGGTTCGCAAAGCGAGTCAGGAGCGCCGGGATGCTCTGGAGGATGCCCTTCGCCATACGCTGGGCGAGATCCTCAGTTTTGATCCCACGGCGGGCGCCATGGCTCTTTGGCTAAAAGGCATTGGTCGGCATGCCGATCCGAAAGTCTTCGAAGGGTGGCTGCGAGCCTGTGGTTTCACGGGACTCAAGCTTCGGCCCGGGAATTTTTTCGAATTTCAGAATCGTGATTTGGCCGCAACCCGGCTGGGCTTTACCGCTTTTACGCCGGAAGAATTGCAGAAGGCCGTGGCGCTCATGGCCAACTAGCTGGGCCTGTACCATCCGGAAAATCTGAATCTGTACCTTTTCGAAGGTGACAGCCGAAGCGAAGCTTAGGGCCATGATGAGAGATCTCCCCTCCTCCTGGAAGGCCACGCTTGGAACGGTGGCGTCCTTTGCTGGCCTCTTCGGTCTACTGAACTCCCTCGCCTGCAGTGTGAGTGAAAACGACACCAGAGAGGTCATCAACCAAGACGATGTCATCACTGAGATCCTCGAAGAAATGCCCCCTTCGCAGATACTGGATTCGGACTCGAGTGCCAAGGCGGCCGTTTCGGCGATCACGATCCTATTGGGAGCAGCGGCCCTGTTAAAGCCCTTGCTCGTTGCCTCGACGCTCGTGGTCGCCCTTGCCTGCGGTGGAGCTGCCTCGGAAACGGCGGCTACCCTTCCGCCGCCCACGAATCCTCTGAATGGTCCGCTCGCTGGAAACCCTGATGGGCACTACCCGGTTCCCGCCGAGGCCAGAGCCGAGGATGTATCTTCTCCAACCCATGTCATTGGTACCGGAACTCCTGAAAGCTGCACGGCAGAGGCCTTCATTCAGGCCGTGGCCCAGGGCGGGAAGATCACCTTCAACGGGGGTTCCAAACCCTTCACCATTACCTTGAATCGTCCCGCCAAGGTGTTTAACGACAAGCCCGATATCGTCATTGATGGCGGCGGTTTGGTGACGATCAGCGGAGGCGGAACCACCCGAATCCTCTACATGAATACCTGCGATCCGAATCAGGTGTGGACCACGAGTCATTGCCAGGATCAGGATCGCCCGCGTTTGGCGGTGCAGAATCTGACTTTCGTGGACGGCAATTCCAAGAATGAAACGGTCTACGATGGGGGCGGGGCCATCTGGGTGCGAGGTGGTCGGTTCAAGGTCTTCAACTGTCGCTTCTTCAACAATGTCTGCGCCAGCCTCGGGCCAGATGTGGGGGGCGCCGCGATTCGTGTCTTCAGTCAATACCAGGGCTTACCGGTGTATGTGGTCAATAGCACCTTTGGCGGCGCGCCGGGTTTCGGAAATACGGGTTCCAATGGGGGCGGCATCAGCAGCATCGGCGTGTCCTGGGCCATCTACAACAGCCTGTTTTCCTACAACCGAGCCATTGGCAATGGCGCAAACCCCGCTCAGCCCGGAACCCCCGGCGGCGGTAGTGGTGGAGCGATATACAACGATGGCAACACCATGACGCTTTCTCTTTTTGGAACCCTCATCGAAGCCAACGAAGTGAACGCCCACGGGTCCGCCATCTTTTTCATTACAAACGACCATTCCGGCACGCTGCACATCGAGGATTCCACGATCCGCAAAAACACTGGCGGGTCCTGGTACGAATTGCCCGGCATCTCGATGCACAGCGATACCAAACGGCAGATCATTAATTCCGTCATCCAGTAGCAACTTGCTTTCGGTGACCAACGTCTAGGCTAGGTTGCAGGTAGAGGCTCGGGCATTCCGGGAAAAGGTTGCAAACCGCCATTGCGCCGCAGATGCAGCAAAAATTCCGTGTTGCCTTCTCCGCCCAGAATGGGACTGACGGCCAAGCCTTGCGGTGTCATGTCGGTGGCGGCAAAGAAGGCCCAGATTTCTCGACACACGCGTTCATGAACTGATGCGTCACGCACGATGCCACCGCTGCCTACATCGTCCCGGCCCGCTTCGAATTGGGGTTTCACCAACAACACGGCCTCGGCGTCTTCTGTGAGGCTGGCGAACACGGGTGGAATGGCGATCCGCAGCGAGATGAAACTGAGATCCGCCACCAGAAGGCGGCAGCGATCCGGAATGCGATGGGCTTCCCAATTGCGCAAATTTTCCTGTTCCATGGAGACCACGCGACGATCGCTGCGCATTTTCCAGTGCAGTTGGTTGGTGCCCACATCCACGGCGTAGACCTTGGTGGCGCCTTTCTGGAGCAGGCAATCGGTGAAGCCGCCGGTGGACGCGCCCGCATCGAAGCAGATCCATCCCAGCGGATCGATGGCGAAGGTTGCCAAGGCGCCCGCCAGTTTCAGGCCGCCGCGACTGACGAAGGGCAGGGCCTCGCCGCGCAGGCGAATGGTGGCGTCATCGGCGATGGCGGTGCCCGCCTTGGTGACGGGGCGATCCTCCACCAGCACATCCCCGGCCAGGATGCGGGCCTGAGCCTGGGCGCGGGTCTCGCAGAAACCACGCTGCACTAAGAGGAGATCGAGGCGGGACTTGGGCATGGCTCAGGATAAACCGAGCGCGGCATTGCCGATAGAATGGAGCTTCGGCTTGGAGCGATTTGGCAAAAGGTCGATTAGTGAAAGCACCGGTTTTTTGAAATGCCGCTCCCATCCTTTTTTTATCGGTGTCCATCGGTGTTCATCGGTGGCTGATTCTCTTTTTTTAGTGCCAGCAACCACAATTTGAATCAAGAAAATGCAAACTGAAAAAATGGCCACCGATGAACACCGATGGACACCGATAAAAGCTGATGAAACTGCTAAAAAACAGAAATATACAGAGGCCAATACGCATGAAGTTCCATATTGAAACTTGGGGTTGCCAGATGAACGACCACGACAGCGAAAAGCTGGCGGGGCTGCTCTTGAAAGAAGGCTATGAGTCCGTCGATACGGTCGAAGAAGCCGATGTGGTGATACTCAATACCTGCAGCATTCGCGAAAAGGCCGTTCACAAGGTCTACACGGAGCTGGGGTACCTGCGGGAGATGAAGCAGCAGCGGCCCTTGCTCATCGGTGTAACGGGTTGTTTGGCCCAACAGGAAAAGGACGCCCTTTTCAAGCGGGCTCCGCACATCGATTTCGTTCTAGGCACGATGGCGCTTCAGCAGTTGCCCAAGCTCGTGGAAGAAGCCCTGGCAGGGCATCGGCGGGTGATCGACACGGAGGATTACCCGGACAACCATTTGTTCCCACCCGAAGTGACCCAGCGCCGGAGTAAGGCCAAGGCCCTAGTGACGATCATGGAGGGCTGCGACCACGCCTGCACTTATTGCGTGGTGCCCACGACCCGTGGTCAGGAGCGCAGCCGTCCCGTGGACGATATCCTGGCGGAAGTTCGATTGATGGTGGCGCAGGGCTTCCGCGAGATCGAGCTGCTGGGCCAGAATGTAAACAGCTACCGTGGTGGCTGCAGTTTCGCCGAACTTCTGGAGCGTGTGTCGGAAGTTGATGGCGTGGAATGGCTCCGCTTCACCACCAGCCACCCCATGAACTTCACCCGTGAGTTGGCCCAGACTCTTGTTTCAAATCCAAAGGTAGCGCCCTTCCTGCACCTGCCCGTGCAGAGCGGCAGCAACGCCGTGTTGCGGCGCATGCTGCGGGGCTACACGGTGGAGGAATACCTGGAACGCCTTGGCTATCTCGGCGAAGGCCGCGCCCGGTTCGCCATTTCCACCGATATCATCGTGGGTTTCCCAGGCGAGACCGATGAGGATTTCGAAGCCACCATGCAGTTGGTCGAGCAGGTGCAATTCGATACTTCCTTCAGCTTCATCTACAGTCCGCGCCCCGGTACGCCTGCGTTGCGCCTGAAGGATGACATTCCCCATGCGGTGAAACTGGCGCGTCTAACGCGCCTGCAGCGAAGGCAAACGGAAATCACCCTAGCCAGCCATCAGCGGATTGTGGGGCAAGAGTTGGAGGTACGCATCGAGAGCCAGGGCCCCACGGATCATGGCTACTGGATGGCGCGGACCGGGCAGTGGCAGAACGTTCATCTGGTGGCGGGTGAAGGTCGTCAACTCCCCTTCGGTGGGCTAACGCGCGCCAGAATCAACTACGCTGGGCCGCATTTCCTGGGGGCCGAACTCGTTTGAGGGGTTGGTACGCTCCTGGCTGTTCGAATTTGAAAAGCTAACGATGGTCGTCCCTTAAACAGATTCGCGAGGCCTTTTTCCTAATACTGAAATTCCCTTCGGATCAGAGAAGATCCTTCAGGCTTTCTTGGATGGTGGGAAAACGAAATTGGAATCCAAGGGCCTGGGCCTTGGCGGGGAGGACATATGCTCCACCCAGCAGCATGGATTCGGCCATCTCTCCTACGATCAGTTTCAGGGCCGTTGCGGTGACGAACGCCGGAATGGGCCATACGGGCCGATGTAGGCGTTCGGCGATGGATTGGGTCAGTTCCGCGTTGCTGCACGGATGGGGCGAGGTCGCATTGAGGGCACCCGTATAGGCTGAGTTTTCGATGGCTTCCAGGAT
>JAIFMW010000177.1 GCA_020048105.1 Deltaproteobacteria bacterium
GCCTAGTATCCATGGGGTTTGGAATCGCAGATGACTCGATCGCCCTCTTCGGTTTTGGCGCGGATAGCTTCATCGAAGTGGGCTCGGCCTTCATCGTGCTTTGGCGATTACGCGAAACAAGCGGGTGTGCAACCACGGCCCTGCGTCGAGAGCGCCGGGCGGTGATAAGCATCGGAGTCCTATTCGTACTGTTGGCGGCTGGCATCAGCATCAGTTCGATCCTGCAATTAGCCACCCACGGCCATCCTGGCACCACGATGCCCGGGCTCATCGTATCCCTGGCCAGCCTGGCCTTCATGTTCTGGCTCTGGCGCGCCAAGCGCAACGCCGCCAAGGCTCTCGATAGTCGCACCCTGGAAGGGGACGCAGCCTGTAGCTTGGCCTGCATCCAGCTCTCAGCGGTGCTGTTCATCGGCAGTCTGCTCTTCACCCTGGCACCTGCGCTGTGGTGGGTGGATGCTTCCGCAGGTCTCGTGCTGGCTGTCTTCATCGCCAAGGAAGGCCTTTCCAGCATCCGTGCCGCGCGGAAACCCGATTTCAGTGGTGGGTGTGGCTGCCACTGACCTCTCCCCTTTGCCAATAGCGGCCCCAGTGGGATCATGGGGATGGCTGATCCCGGCGCACTGGGATGGGAGCCTTCCCCCACGTTGCGCTTGTCTGGGTCGACTCACCCAAGGAGAACTCCATGGCTTCGTTTGATCTCATCGTTATCGGCAGTGGCCCCGGCGGCTACATTGGCGCCATCCGCGGCGCTCAGCTGGGCCTGAATGTCGCCATTGTAGAAAAAGACCCCGCAGGCCTGGGCGGCACCTGCCTGCGCCGTGGCTGCATCCCTGCCAAAACCTGGCTGGAGAGCGCCCACCGCTTCGAGCAGATGCACAGCCTGAAGGAATACGGCATCGCCGGCGTGGACGTGAGCGCCCTGAAGGCCGACCTCGCCACCATCGTGGCCCGCAAGAACAAGATCGTGTTCAAGAACGGCAAGGGCATCGAGTTCCTCATGAAGAAGAACAAGATCACCGTGCTGAAGGGCGCGGGAAAACTCCTGGGCGGCGGCAAGGTGGAAGTCGAAGGTGAAATCCACGAGGCCAAGAAGATCATGCTGGCCACGGGCAGCGTGCCGAAAGCCTTGCCAGGCTTGGAAACGGATGGCGTGCGCGTGCTCAACAGCGATCACATCCTGGATATTCAGGATGTGCCGCAGCACCTCGTCATCCTGGGCGCCGGCGCCATTGGCGTGGAGTTCGCGTCCGTATTCGCGCGGCTGGGCTCCAAGGTGACGCTGGTGGAATTCATGGATCGCATCCTGCCCATCGAAGACGCCAGCGTGGGTGAAGAACTCGCCAAGCTGCTGACCAAACTTCACAAGATGGATATCCGCGTGAAGACCAAGATCACCTCCATCGAGCGCCACGATGACAAGGTTGTCTGTCACCTCGAAGGCGAAAAGGGCGGCATCGTGGAAGGCACCCATCTGCTGGTGGCCGTGGGCCGTGGCCCTGTAACCGCCAACGTGGGTCTGGAAGCTACCGCCGCCAAGGTGGATCGCGGCTTCGTGGAAATCGATACCATGATGCGCACCTCGGAACCCAACCTCTACGCCATCGGCGATATCGTGAAAACCCCCTGGCTGGCGCATGTGGCGGGTGACGAAGCCATCGTCGCCGCGGAACACGCCGCCATGGAATTGGGCAAGGACGTGCATCCCCACCCCATCAATTACGACCGCGTGCCCAGCTGCACCTACTGCGATCCCGAAGTGGGCTGCATCGGCATGACCGAGCAGAAGGCCCGAGAAGCAGGTAAGGATGTGATGGTGGGCAGCTTCCCCTTCATGCCCCTGGCCAAGGCCAATATCGTGGGCGAGCCCCATGGCTTCATCAAAATCGTGGCCGACAAGCAGTATGGCGAGATCCTGGGCATCCATATTCTGGGCCCCAAGGCCACGGAACTCATCAGCAGCAGCGTGGCGCTGTTGGGCGGTGAATACACCGTGGAGGAGTTGATCCACACGATGTATCCTCACCCCACGCTCAACGAAGCCTTCCCCGAAGCTGCCCGCGCCGTGTACGGCCGTGCCTTGAACATGTGAGACAGCCATGACGCCCCTTGGTCAGACCGGATTTGTAAAAGAAGGCCCGCTGCAAGGTTGGTTCGTGCGGGTTTCGCAGATGGAACTGCCCAAGGGCTTCTTGGTTTCAAGGGCCCGCAATGCCGCCATGGATCAAACCCTGATCCTGGATGGCATCTTCCCCGAGCGTGAAAAGCTGGAAGCCTTCTTTCAAGACAAGGCGCCGGTTGTGGAATGGGCCGAATAGCAACAAGCCTTTTCTTAGCAGGGCTGACGGCTACGGCCGCCCCAGCACAGCAATTGGGCCAGCTTCTTTACACCAATCGGGTCGGTCGAGGTATTTCGCTCAAGGTCGTTGATGGAGGGCAACCCTCCTTCATGAGCCTGCAGCCTGAAACTGGAGACGCAGAACTGTTTCGCCAGTTTGTGATCCGCCATTCCGGCCCGGAAAACCTAGCCGTCACCGGGGCCTACCTCCTTCCCGAGAAGGCCCCGGCAAATTGGAAGGTAAACGGCAATCGAGGCGATGGGTTACTGAAAACCTCCGAAATCATCTATTGGCGCTACGCCGCCAATTGGGTAATTCCGGTGCGATTCAAGCTCCTGGGTCAAGAGTGGCGCTTGCTCAGTGCCGAATTGGCCGAACGAAGATTTGCGCTTTCACCGGGACGAAGCAGGTAGGCCATCGACTTTGAAATGCTCCAGGCGACTTTTTTCACCCTTGAGATAGACCCAAAGCCCCTGATCGGAAGGCTGCAGTCGCCAGGGAAGGCCGCGATGTTTGGGCGCGAAGGTGCAGTGCTGGGGAGGTGACAGACCGAGATCCACCACCCTCACCATGCCTTCCAAATCCCCAAAGGCGATTTGAGTTCTCGCTGGCCATCGCGTTGAGGACACCACTGCCGCGAAATTTTCGGTAAGCACCGTTACGCCTTCGGAAGCTCCCACCCGCGCCATCACGAGTCGATTGTTTGGATTGGCGAAGGCCGCGTCACGAAGCCTCAGGGTTGGACCCTGATCAAAAAGCACGCGCTCGGCATCGATCCAAAACAGAACCCGGGCCAAGCGTTCCGTGGGCCACGAAACCAGCAATTGGCCTGTGGCCGTGGACCAAACGCCCACCCCCTTGCCGCTGGGTAGATTGGCCAATAGCTGGGTCCCATCCGCCGAGAGATCAAACCCGCTCCAGCGGTCCATCCCCACGGCAATTTCCAATCCCTCCGGCTCGAAAAAACCGGCAGTTAGGCGGCGAAAAAACGCAACCCGTCCGCGCTCCAACTGCGCCTCTTCAAAACCCACCCCAAAGAGATCACCACGATCCTGAATGCTTCGAACAGCACCCCGAACGCTAACAACGTGGCGCGAAGAACCCGAACCGTCCCACGCCAATACACGATGGTAGGTACCCGCTGCCCAGACCTTGCCACCTTCTTCCTGGGGAAAGAGCGAGAGAAGGCCTTGGTTCGCTTCCAAGGGGCGCAGATTTCCACCTTCAACAGCACATAGCCCGCCATCGCGAATGGCAAGAACGCGACCGTCTTCGACCACCAAAAAATCGGTGAGTTCCCCACCGCCCTCGGGGGCCTGCCACCCAAGGCTCGAGGCTGCCTGGCGATTGGCCCAGTGCCGCCCGAGCGCCCGAAAATCGCGAAGCCCAAAACCCATGGCAAGACCCAGGATGAGAATACCAACCGCGGGCGCAGCCGATAGGGCGACGATCCAAACCCGGCGAGGAATCCGCATCCGCAACCTCAGCCACGCTTCCTAGGCATGGCTTAGGCCAAGCCCACCTGTTGCTCGATCAGGCTCGAAAGCGTCTCGTCCAGGCTGTAGGGCTTGACCAAAAGTTGGGCAACGCCCACGCGCTGCGCGGCGATGACTAGGGCGCGGGACACCTCATCGGCGGCCAATACGATGGGTGGTAGGGTCAGACCCGCGTCCTTCAGACGCTGCACCATTTCAAGCGATTCCAAAACGGGCCGCTCGGTATCCACCAAAAACACATGAACACCGGGGGGCTGAAGCTGGGCCACAACCTCATCCCATCCCACAGCGAGGTGCACCCGCCCATAGCCCTCTTCTTGGAAATACGTTTGCAGCATGGCTCCATGGCCTGCTGAAGAAAGAATGAGCAAGGATCTCGAGCGCCGTTTCATCCGTTGCAAGGGCGAGGTGCGAGCGGCGCCCTGCCCCTCGGGGACAGAGGCAACGGCAACGGACGGAGGCACCGAAGGGGATGGTGGTGGCGCCTGCACCGGCTGCGCCCGCACAGGTTCAGCGCTTCCAGGGCTTTCCACCTCCTTGGGTGGTGGCGGCTCAACGCGCTTCTCGACCTTTGGCGCGACGTAGGGCTCGTCGCTGGGATCATCGATCACGGCCTTGCGCCGAGCCTTGGGCGGCACGGAGCTGGGAATGCTCCCGGCACGGTTGGCGACTAAGCTCTTCAAAACGGAGGTGAATTCGGATTTTTCGAAGAGCAAGCCCAGTACCAGCCCACCTGATTTGTCATCCACGTAGGCCACTTTCCCGTCCAATTCCATAACTGCAGGACAGCGTGGAACCTTGTTCAGTTTCAGAATCATGAAGGCATGGCCCACCGGCACCAAGGCGGAGCCGATACCCAATTTCTTCTGGTCCTTAATATTCAAGGCCTTTTCAACACGAACCCGGCAGCCACCCTCGGAAATGTTTTCAATAACGCCGGTGATGCCGACTCCTTCGAATAGACTGCTGAGCCCCGTCAGAGTTGCCCCCTCCTTGGCATTCAGCCGCGCCCGGGCCTGTTTGCGGCGCTCGGACAGGGTGAGATCCTCGGGAATTTCCACGACCACCGTGCTACCCCGGACCTCCACCAACCGCGCCGTGGCCCCCAGGCGCAACCCCTCGTGCACAAACACCATGTCCACAGGGCTGCCTTTGTCGCCCACGTAGGAGCCGGTTACCTGCAGGTTCATGGTGCCTGCTTCTTCATCCAGGGCTTGCAGCACGCCAGGGTGTTCCAGCTTCCGTTTGTCTCGCAGGAGAAAGGGCGTCCGAACTCGCTGGGCGTCCTCAAGATAGGCCAAGACCAACTCTGAGTTTCCACCCTCGCGTTTTTCCTTGCCGAATCCGAATAAGGCCATGAACCCCGCCAATCTAGTCCCTGCATCGTCCCATGTTGGGCTTTGCTTGAGAACCGTGACAATCGTTCCACTTTAATTCAGCTACCCTTATTCCCATGACCGAACGCCCCATGCGCTGTTTCCTCCTTGCCCGCCAGGGACCCGACGACCCGGAAGAAACAATTGCTGAGCACATGGACGAACTGGCCGAACTGACCCGGGCCTGCGGCATGGACCCCGTTGGCCGCCAGCAACTGCGGCGACCGGTGATCGAAGCCCGCACCTTTTTCGGCAAGGGGCAGATCGAAAGCGTGGCCGACGAGGCCCGCCGCCTCGATGCCACCGTTCTGATCTGCGATGACGAACTCTCCGGCGGCCAGGTGCGGAATCTGGAAAAGGCCACCGGCATGACCTGCCTGGATCGCACGGGCCTGATCCTGACGATCTTCGAACACCGCGCCAAGAGCCGGGAAGCCAAGGCTCAGGTCGAACTCGCCCGCTTTGAATACGAACTACCCCGCCTCAAAGGTGCCTGGACTCATCTGGAACGCCAAGGCGGCGGTGTGGGCCTGCGCGGCGGTCCCGGTGAAACCCAGATTGAAGTCGATCGCCGCATGACGCGATTGCGGATCAGCCAGCTAAAGAAAGAACTAAAGCATTTAGAGCAGATCCGAGAGACCCAGCGCCAAGGCCGAGGCCCTGGTATTCCCCGAATTTCCCTGGTGGGCTATACGAATGCCGGAAAAACAAGCCTCCTCAAGGCCCTCACCGGCGAGGGCGAACCCCAGAACATGCTGTTCGCCACCCTCGACACCACCACCCGCAAGGCCTGGCTGGGCCATGACCCCGAAACCCACGAACCGCGCCATGTCCTGGTGAGCGATACCGTGGGTTTCATTCGCAAGCTTCCCCACCAACTCGTGGCCGCCTTTCGAAGCACCCTGGGCGAAGTTCGCACCGCCGATGCCCTGCTGGTGGTTGCCGATGCCGCCAGTTCTGAATTAGAGGACCAGCTCAAGGTGGTGGGCGCCACCCTCCGAGATATCGGCTGCGAGGACCAACCTAGGCTCCTTATTCTCAACCAAATGGATCGCCTGACGCGCCCCCGCCGTCTCGACCTTAAACGTCAGCACCCCGCCGCCGCCATGACCTGCGCCTTGACCAAGGAGGGCCTGGAGGATATTCGCGGCTGGATGATGGATCTGATACCTGGCCCAGCCAAGCCCAGGGAATTGGAAGCGTGGGAACTTCCCGACGCCCCATAATCGCGAATTTTTCCCCGAAAAGCCCCCGTGCTACCCTAACTTCGCGG
>JAIFMW010000007.1 GCA_020048105.1 Deltaproteobacteria bacterium
CGAAGCGACTTGTCAGGAAACAAGCGGGTGGATTCGGGGCCGTTTTGCCAGCGCAGCGCGTTCCATGGAAGTTCAGTGGCATGCGCTTCGCCCATTTTCCAATGAAAGAGAATGGGGGCAGTGCCCGCCGATTTTAGTGGGAAACCCCAGCGCTCGGTTCCGTCTAGGTACCAAAGCACACCTGTGGACCCGAGATAGAGCCAAGGTTTGGTGTAAAGCTTCTTTGAAGACTTATTTAGGATTTGATTGTAAAGATTGTCAGCTCTTGCTATTACAGATGGAGCCACGACAGCCTGTAACAAAACAGTGAGCGCCAAGACCCCGAGCCATGCCCTAGAGCCAGCAAAGACCCATTGCAGCAAACTGATGCCACCGGCTCGCAGCGCAACCCATTCACGCGAAAGAGTTGCTTCAGAAAGTGCTAGAACCCCGGCAAAGAGAAAGGCGATGGGGAGCACCACGGCCAAAAATGGCGGGAGGTTCCAGACCCAATACCGAAAGAAAACGAGAATGGACACACCGTTTTTGGACAGATCACCGGCAACAGCCGCAAAATCCAAAAGCAGGCTTAGAGTGAGAAAGCTCCCCATGGCCGCCCCCCAGTTTCGCCACCAAAGGTTGCGAGTCCACCGAGAGAGGATCCCATCCTGCCTCTTCCCACGAACCACTCGCTCAATGAACTTCACCGGATGAGGCAAAAGCCGCTTACAGTGCTCCAGCGTATGTATAAAAATGGGCGAGAACACTTTGTGGATCATTCTATTAAACATTGCAAATATGCGCTTTAAAAAACTCGGTGCAGATCGATGCGGTCGAAGGCGTTGTCGAAGCAATCCAAACCCAACGGCCAAAAAACCCAGGGGAAGCGCCAATATCCCCCAAAACATCTCTGGATGACCAGTTGAAATTAAATTTTCAAAAAATTTATTCAGCAGATAGTAAATCATGATTACGCCTAGGCTTTTAACCATCGCGCCACCATGTTGGAAACGGGGATGCCCTAGTCCGAGCGCTATTCCAAGCAAAAGCAAGGCACACGTCGCAAAGGGCAGGGAAAAACGACGAGCAATTTCGATTCGTGAAGATGGAGTTGAATCCCGGAGCAATGCCAACGTTGAAACATATCGCACCGGCGTTGGGGGTAAGACAGAGGCCGCTGGAGCGGTTAGCGGTATTGCTAAATTCATTGTTTTCTGTTTGATGTGGATTATATTGCCATTTCCTTTCTGAATTAAACAACCTGCAAGATCCTTGAATTCAAGATTGATAGAAGCAATTTGTCCTTGGCTATCAATCCGTGCCCACTCCATGGACTGAGCCACAAGGTGCTGAACGCCCTGGGAGTTTGATTCCATTAGGTGAATCTCGCCCGAGGTATCGATCCAGATGGAATTATTAGGGTTGTTGGGGGGAAAAAAGGGTGGACCGCCGGGCCTAAGGAAACGCGTTTGAGCCTCGTCGAGCATTCGCGTTCGGATGGTTCGTTGAACTGAATTTATCTTTGGCACTAAAACATGTGCATTCAGTAAAGATATAGTAATCAATACGATTGAAATCAAGGCCCATGGATAGACCAAGGAGCGCATCCCAACGCCGAGCCCCTGGGAAGCTACCATTTCGGAACTTTCGGACAACTGCTGACTTCCAAGGAGCCCACCCAAGGCCGCCGCCATGGGGAAAACCATCGCAAGGATTTCAGGCCCTTGGGTCAGCAGATAGGGGACCACCCAACGGAAGGGAGCCCCCATGGAAAAAATTTCCTTGGAGATCACGATCATCTCCCAGGCGAAAATCAAACCGCCATATAGAAACAGAGCCCCCAGGAAGGGAGCCGACCAGCGACTCAAGAGGTAGCGGTTGAGGATCGGAAGCACCAGATTCAACTTTCGATAATGTATATTATGTAACCTAAGATCAAATCACCTTGGCGGCCAGAAGATCATGAATATGGAGAACGCCAGCCACTCGATCACCATCCAGGACTAGGAGGAATGTGATTTTGCGAGCCTCTAAAAGATGGGCGGCTTCGATAGCCAACAGATCGTGAGAAATGCCCGCGGGGTTTTTGGTCATGATGTCGCGAGCGCAAAGCGCAAGTGGATTGACGCCAGTGGCCTGGGCTCGCTCAACAGCCCGACGGATATCGCCATCGCTGACGACTCCCGCAACCTTGCCACCCTCCAGAACCGTTGTCATGCCCAATCGCCCCCGGGTCATGGATGCGAGGACGCCTACTAATTCGGTACCCGGATCGACAAATGGAAAATTTACATGCATCAACTCATTTGATTTCATCAACCTAGAGCCAATATTTCCAGCTGGGTGGAATTGCGCGTAGGTCTCTAGAGTGAACCTGGTATGAACCATGTGGTGGGCCGCAAGAAGATCACCCCACACCAATTGAAGCGTAGTGCTTGCCATGGGAGCGAAATTGAGGGGGCAGCCTTCGCCATGTGGAAGCGAATAGGTGAAGCACCAACGAGCCGCCTGCCCTAAACGGCTGTCCTTCCGAGCCGTGATGGCTCCAATGGGCACTCCCATGCGAACTAGGCTTGGGACTAGGCGGAGAACTTCCTCACTCTCGCCGCTATTACTCAGGAGCAACACGGTGTCCAAGGAGGTCACCATCCCTAAATCGCCGTGAAGTGCCTCGGCGGGATGGAGAAAAAAGCTTGTGCATCCGGTCGAAGCCAGGGTTGCTGCGATTTTTTGCCCCACAAGACCCGATTTCCCCATGCCTGAAACGATTACTCGGCCCTGACTGGCCGCGACATGGGAGGTCCAGGATTCCACCAAGTCCTTATCCCAGCTCGATTCCAGGCATTCAAGTGCCTCGCGTGCTGCAATCAAGACAGCCGAAACGGCTTCTCTCTTTTCGTCGATGGTAGGTGGTGGAAGCTGCGACACCGGCACTCCTGGAAGGAAATCAAACCATGCTATCACCCGGCTTCTGCTCATGTACCGGCGAGGACGTTAGACTGTAGGGTGAACGGAGAGTCCCATGCTGAATGTTACAGATGTGCGAATCACAAAAATTGAAGGCGACGAAAAGCTCAGGGCCTTTGCGGCCATCGTCATCGATGAGTCTTTCCTTGTCGGGGACCTCAGAGTTGTTGAGGGAGAGGAAGGCTATTTTGTGGCCATGCCCAGCAAGCGGAAACGCGATGGATCTTATAAGGACATTGCCTTCCCGCTTTCGAACGAAACACGCGAATACATTGAACAAAAAGTGCTGCTGGCTTATGAAGCCACCACAGGGAATCGGGCCTTTTCTCGGATAGAGGCTGGGGAAACTCCCACCATCCGTCCAGACCTCCTGAATGTCGAAGAATTTGGGTTCACACCCAAACTGAATCCCTGACTGGACCCAAACCCGCACCCAGGCTAGACTTTTAGACGCTGGGGAGTAGCCAAGTGGTAAGGCAGCAGGTTTTGATCCTGCGTATCGAGGGTTCGACTCCTTCCTCCCCAACCAAAAAACGAAAAGGCGGCCCAATTAGGCCGCCTTTTTTTAGGTTGTGCCGCCAACTCTGGGTTTACACAACCCCGTAGACGTTATCCCGCTGCCAGGGCGCGTACCCAGCACTTCGAATTAGTCGATTCATCTCATCCCGATTGACGGTGTAGCAAGTGCCTGCGGCGCTGACGACGTTTTCCTCCAGCATTAGACTTCCCATATCGTCGCAACCGTATTGAAGAGCTAACTGGCCCGTTTTGCGCCCCATGGTGACCCAGGAACTTTGGATATGAGGAAAGTTATCCAGAAAAATTCGGGCGATGGCGATGGTGCGCAGATACTCAGCGTCTGTTGGTTTTGGGATTTTGCCTTCCCAAACGGTATTTCCACTTTGAAAGGGCCAAGCAACGAAGGCTGTGTGACCACCACCATTGGCGCGGGCCAAGGCTCGATCCTGCTGTTCACGGAGTACATGAAAGTGTTCGACGCGCTCGGCCAGCGTTTCGCCTATCCCAAACATCATGGTTCCAGTAGTAGCCAGACCCACCTCGTGGGCTGCCTCCATTACATCCAGCCACTGGTCCGGCCCCCCTTTCAAGGGTGCGATTTTCTTGCGAATTCGGTCGACCAGAATTTCGGCACCTCCACCCGGAATGCTACCAAGCCCGGCCGAGCGAAGATCGAGAAGCGTGGCTTGGAGGGTTTGCTGGCTTAGCTTGGCCATCATGTGGATTTCCACCGGGGAAAACCCGTGCACCCAAAGTCCCATTTCGTCGTGGAGGAACCTCACCAGATTAAGGTAGTAATCCCACGGCAAATCAGGATTGACGCCCCCTTGCAAAAGGAAGCCAGTACCGCCCAGGGCCTTGGTTTCTTCGGCCTTTTTTTGCAGCTGTTCTCGGGTTAGCACATAACCTTTTGAGTCGCCAGGCCGATGGTAAAAAGCGCAAAAGGTGCAATAGACATTGCAAATATCGGTGTAATTGACATTCCGGTCGACCACATAACTAACGCGATCAGGGGCGTTGTGGCGATTCCTTGCGGTGGTAGCAGCCAGGGCGAGATCTGAAAGATCCGCGTTCTCGAATAGCTGCAACGCTTCGACCGTGTCAATTCGCTTACCGGCCAGCACTTGTTCAAGGATTTCAGCAAGCATTCCTGAGCTCACTTGACCTTGTAGCCCATGACGATTAAGCAGCGCTTACAAACGCAAGCTTGATCGGTAATGCCGTGTTGGAAAGCCTCAAGGGTGTATTCGTTCCGGCACTTCTCACAGATTTGCTTAGGCTCAACAATAGTGGGGGTGGCTTCGGTCATAGATCCTCCGTCTGGAGTTAGGTTAACGCAAAGGGGGCCCGGTTTTCCGGGCCCCCTTCCCTAGGCTTTCCTTTAGATTTACTCAGCCGCTTCGGCAGGGACCAATTCTCTTGCACCGTTCTTGAAGGTTGCCTGACGTTTCCCAGCGTGTTTATGGGCCTGGGTTTCCAATTTGTCCAGGGCCTGGGAAAGGCTGGCGTACATGTCGTCGGTCTCCGTGCTGGCAAGAAAATCCCCGCCGCGAGTCTTGATGGAGACTTCTGCCGCGTGTCGGTGTTTTTCGACACTGAGCGTGACGTGAACGTCGATTAAGTCGTCCAAGTACGAGGTCATTTTCTCGATGCGTTCCTCGGCAAAATCGCGGAGCGCATCAGATACCTCGACGTGGCGGCCGGTGAAGATGACCTTCATCGCGGACTCCTTATGAAAGGGCCGAATGGCCCAGGTGGAAAACTCAGTGTTCCTTCAAGTGCGCCTGGTACTGTCCTTGTTCCCTTTTCTTATCGGCGACGACGGCGAGAAGCTGGAGAAATCTTCAGCTCTTCTCGATATTTATTTACGGTCCGGCGGGCCACCTGGATGCCATCCCTTTCCAAGAGTCGCGCTAGCGTTTCGTCACTCAAGGGTTTCGCGGGATCTTCGGCTTGAATCAAGGCCTTGATCTTATGTTTAACCACGGTGGCCGAAATATCATCTCCACTCGAAGAACCTAGGGATGCACTGAAGAAATAATTCAGATCGAAAAGGCCCTGGGGTGTGTGAATGGTCTTGGCCTTGACCACTCGCGAAATGGTGGATTCGTGAAAGCCCGTGGCTTCCGCCACATCCCGCAGCACCATGGGGCGAAGTTTCTCGATTCCGTAGTCGAGAAATTCTTGCTGAAGTTCCACAATCGACTTGGCAACCCGCAGCACGGTGCGGTTTCGATCCTCAACGCCTCGGATAAAATCTCGGGCACTGCGGTATTTGTCGCGAATGAAATCTTTGTCGCCCTTGGCCTCGGTGGAAGCCAAAAAGGTTTTGTATTCCCGATTGACCTTGAGACGCGGCACGCCTTCGTCGTTCAAATAGATCCGCCAGTCCCCATCATCACCCTTCAATACGACCACATCGGGCTTAACGACACGCTCCCCTTCGGGGTCAAAGGCCCGGCCCGGTGCCGGATGCAGATGGCGGAGGACGCTCAAGGCTTCGGTCAGCGCTTCCTCGGTGCAGCCTAAGACCTTGCGAAGCTTCTGGTTATCTCGCTGAGCCAGCAATTCACTGTGGGTCTGAATGATCTGCACCGCCAGATCATCGGGCTCTGCTCCAGCATGGTTGAGTTGGAGCAACAGGCTTTGCTTGACGGTGAAGCAGCCCACGCCGGAGGGGTCAAATTCCTGCAAGATTTCAATGAATTCAAGGATCATGGCCTCGTCTAGACCCAGTTCCTGACCCAGTTCCGCAGGAGTCGTTTCCACGCCTCGATCCGGGTCTAGGCGAAGGAACCCCTTGGGGTCCACGTGTTCAATTAGCCGTTCCAACAGCGCCGCCCGAGGATCATCTGCTTCCATGGTTTGGTAAAGCTGGGCGAGCAAGTGCTCTTGGAGCGTTTCATTGCTGGTGAGCCGATCTTCCCAGCTGGAGCGCTCATCATCGG
>JAIFMW010000213.1 GCA_020048105.1 Deltaproteobacteria bacterium
GCGAAGAGGGGCGCGACATCTGGGCCATGACGGTGAACAACCCCGCCACCGGAGCACCCTCCACCAAGCCTGGCGTTTACGTGGATGGCAATATCCATGGCAACGAAATTCAGGCGGGTGAGGTCTGCTTGGGCCTACTGAACCGCCTGCTCACGCTCTACGGTCAGAACGAACAAATCACCAAACTGGTGGATCGGAACGTCTACTACGTTGTGCCGGTGGTGAACGTGGATGGGCGCTTTCATTTCCTGGCCGATGCCAGCACCTCCAGTTCCCAACGTTCCATCCGCATTCCTGTGGATGACGACCGCGACGGCTTGCTGGATGAAGACGGGCCGGATGATCTGGATGGGGATGGCAACATCTGTCGGCTGCGCCGGAAGGATCCTTTTGGTGTCTGGAAGACCGACCCGGAAGATCCGCGGCTCATGGTGCGCATCAAGCCCGGCGAAGTGGGCGAGTGGACGCTGCTCGGCGAGGAAGGCATCGATAACGATGGGGATGGCAAGATCAATGAAGATGCCGAAGGCTACGTGGATGGAAACCGCAATTGGGGCTTCAACTGGATGCCTCCCTATGTGCAGTCCGGCGCCGGAGCCTACCCCTTCCAGGCGAAAGGGCTGAAGGCTCTGGCCACCTTCCTGGTGGAACGCCCCAACATCCTGGTGGTCTACGCCTTTCACAACAATGGAGGCATGTTCTTGCGGGGCCCCAGCACCAAGCTCGGGGAACCCATGAATGCTCGGGATGTAGCGGTCTACGATGTGCTGGGCAAGCATGCGGAAAAGATCGTCCCTGGGTACCGCTACTTGGTTTCCTGGAAGGATCTCTACGCCACCTTCGGGGATTTTGTGGATTTCACCGATAACGTGGTGGCCTCCTATGGCTTTGTGGGAGAACTCTTCCAATCCGAAAGCGAAAGCTACCGAGCCCCTGCCAAGCCAGGAACCGCTGCACCGCCCCCGCAAGCCGAAGGTGGCTTCATGGGTCGAAACCCCGATCAGGAGCGAGAGCGCATCAATTTCAGCGACAAAGTCGTGCAAGGCGATCTGTACCGCCCCTGGAAGCCCTTCAAACATCCCCAATTGGGTGACATCGAGATCGGCGGCTGGGTCAAGATGAGTTCGCGCTTACCCCACCCCTTCATGCTCAATGATTTGGTCTATCGCAACGTGTCGGCTGTCCTCTTTGCCGCCTCGCAAACCCCTGAAATCAAGCTGGAGGTGCTCTCGGTGGAAAAGGCCGGACCGGAACTCCATCGAATCCGCGTGCGCCTCTCTAACCCCAATGCCATTCCATCGATGACCCATACGGCTGTGCAGCACCAGATCCATCCCAAGGACACACTGAAGGTAGAGGGAACCGGCCTCAAGGTCGTAGCCGGCGGCCCCATTGCCATGAACCCTCTGGAAGAAATCACCTATAAGCCCCACAAGCCCGAGATTCAATTTCTTCAAGTGCCCGGCTATGGGAAAGTGGAATACAGCTTCCTGGTTTCGGGCAAAGGCAAGGCGCAAATCACCTACCAATCGTTAAAGGCAGGGCACGCCTCCGTTTCGGCCGAAATAAAATAACCGGGCTTATGGGATCATTTTCATTCCGGAGGAAGATATGAATCGATTTTGGGTAGCCCCCTTGCTCTGCCTGCTGGCCGTTTCCTGTGCCAAGGATGATCTTTCGGGCAAGGCCGCTCGCCAGGCCCAGGGTCTTTATGCCGAGGGCTTCAACGCGCTGCTGGAAGTTGGCGAAGTCACCGAGGCCTATATCTCGAAAATCCCCCAGGCAGGACCGTCGGAAGGCCTGAAAGTGCGCCTCTTCGCCGAACACACCCGCGCCCGGGGCACCCTGGCCAAGGCCAAGGCCGCCTTCGACCAGGCTGCGGGAAGTGCCCCCAAAACCCTGGCCCACTTGGCGCCCCTCGCGACTGCCACCCTCGCGGGTGCGGAACAGACGGTGAGCACCTTCGCCGAAGCTCATGCCTACTACGATTCGGAAGGCTGGAAGGACGACCAGTTCGCCAAGGGAAAGACGATCCATGCCCGCATGCTCCAATCCATCGAGACCTACCGCACCTCGCTCGACAAGATGTCCGAGGCACTAACTGCCGTTGAAGACCTGCAAGCCCGCGCGGAACTGCAGAAATACGAAGGCAAACGCAACGCCAGCTATTGGTTCCGAGCCGCCCTGATCGACGCCAAGAAATTCCTAGTGTTGGCCGAGCAACGCCCCGGCCCAAATTCCGCCGCCAAACTCAATGCCGCCCTGACCCAGCTCACCGCGGCCAAAGAGGGACTCGCCAGCGTGGCCATTCAGCAGGGCGGCTACAAGGCCTATCAGGACACCTTCGATCGCCTCCATGCCGCGGCCACCCGCCTGACTCGTGTAGCCACCGCTGGCATTACGGATCCCAAACAAGCCGAAGCCTTCGCCACGGAACGCAGCTCGGTTGTCAGCTTTTACAATGCACTGGTAGGGGTTCACGGATCCCTTCAAGAATTGGAGGCATCGGGGCTGCTGAAGTAGGTCAGAACCTGTACCTAAAACCCAGCGCATACCTGTTTCAATTGGTAATGGAGATCGGCAATGTCTTTCACATTCCTGAAACAGGCGTTTGACCAAATGATCGGCAACACCAAGACGGAAAGACTTGCTTGGCGACCGCCCCAGATCGTCGATCGGGGGCTGGTCGGTGGAGCAAGCCTGGCGCTCGACCACAATGGCCGTGGATTGATGCTCTGGGAAAATAATGCTGAACTTCGACTGATGCCCTTGCGTCCTTCGGAGGGTGCGGCCATCGCCAACTTTCCGGTGGGCCCCGGAGGCCGGTCCGTGATGGTTGCAAGTGACAAGGGACTCGGCGTTGCCCTCTGGATCGAAGAGGATCCTGCCCTGTCCCGAATTATGGGATCGCCCTTCAACGTTGCCTCGCCTGGCTTTTCTCCCAGCACGATCTTCCAGGGTGAAGGCCAGATCCAGCATCTGCAGGCCGCCATTGATCGCAGAGGCAGTGCCCTGGTGGTCTGGTGCGTAGAACACTCAGGCACCTGGGAAATCCTGGCGCAAAGTTATGACGCGCGCAAAGCAGCGTGGGATGAACAGCCGGTTCATCTGGGCAAATCCACCGAACATGCCCTGATTCCTCGATTGGCCATGAACTGCCGAGGTAGGGCCCTGGTCGCCTGGGAGTTGCAGGAAGCCCACTTCGAGGGGTTTGTGGTGAGCCACTATTGGACCAGCGAGCACCTCTGGTCGGATTCGCCGGTTCCAGGCGCAGCGGTTTTTGGTCACGAACTCGAGCTCACCATGGATAACCGTGGCGATGCCTTGGCGGTCTGGGTAGTGCGCCCCCATGGACAGCCCGCTCGGTTGGAAACGGCCCGGTATCGCACGGCGGACTCTGTGTGGGAAGAAACCCAGGTCCTGGCCTCGGGACCAAATGTGAGCCACGTCCAATTGCGCGGCACTGAGGATGGAAGAGCTTGGCTGCTATGGCGCCAGCAAGAAGCCAATGGGCCGCCCCGCATCATGGGCAAACGCTATATGGCTCGGGCTTGGCAAGCTTCACCGGAACGGGTGGATTCCGACAAAGGCCTAGTCAAGGAAACGGTATTGGGTTGTGCCGAGGGCACTCCGCCAGGCATCTTGCTCGTTCAACAGGGCGCCCAAGGGGATGCGATCCAGTTCCGTCCCTGGGGTGAGCAACTGGGCCCCGCCGTGCCCATCGGCCTTAGTTCCCATGACCCCATTTCGGAGCCCCAGCTGGTCATGAGCCCAGTCGGAGCCATTGCCCTCTGGCGACAAGGGGAGGGCAAAGGCGCTGGATTGGTCGTGGCCAAGGGGCTTTGATCGGCAAATTCCGATCAAAGAAAACCGAACACAATCGTGTTCGATTCCCGGATTGTCATGCAATTGGATGATCCTCGCGGAACCGCTTCAGGCGCTCTTCCAACAAAGGGAATTGTTCGCGCTTGATGAGCGAAGTGCAGGCGCGCAAGCCTTCGGTGTGCTCGCTGCCGGTGATACCCAAGGTAATGGCGCTGATGCCATAGTGGACGAGTTCCAGCAGGAGCTGCCCGCCATCCAGGCCAGGGTAGGCGAAGGTAAAGTAGAAGCCATCGGCGATGGGTTCGCCCAAATCCTGGTCGTACACGATATTGAAACCGTTCTCGGTGAAGAGGCGTTTCATAACCTTTGCCTTTTCACCGTATTCCTTGGCAATGGCCACGAAATCGATTTCGCCGTTGTTGACGGCTTTCAGAATGGCCGCCAGGGCGTACTGGGCGGAATGGCTGGTGCCGGAGCTAATGCCGTAGATGGCACCAAAGATCAGTGAATGGCCCACCTGATCGGAGCTAAAGAAACGCTTCAGATCGGGGCTGCGCATTTCCCAAACCTTATCGGAGACCACCATCATGCCGATACGCTCACCCGCGTAGCTGAAGGCCTTGGAACTGGAGATCAGCAGAATGTAGTTATCGGTGTACTTGGCCACGGTGGGCTGATAGGGCGCCTGACCAGGCTTGGAGTAGTCCTGGCGGAAATCCATGGCGAAGTAGGCCAGATCCTCAATGACCACCACGTTGTATTGGGTGGCCAATTCGCCGATGGTGCGGAGTTCTTCTTCGGTGAAGCAAATCCAGCTGGGGTTATTGGGACTGGAATACAGAATCGAGGAGATCGTGCCGGTCTTGAGGTAGGACTCCAGCTTGGCCCGAAGCTTTTCGCCTCGGTATTCGTAGACATCGAAGGATTCGTAGTCGTGGCCCAGCAACTTGCACTGCTGCTTTTGCACGGGGAAGCCGGGATCGAGGTACAGTGTGCCCTTGCGCTCGGCCCACATACGATTGATGGTCATGAAGGCCGCCATGCCGCCCATCATGGACCCCACGGTGGGTACGCAATGTTCGGGGCTCACTTCCACATCCATGAAAAGCTTCACGAAGCGAGCGATTTCCTTCTTCAAGACCGGAATGCCCTGAATATCGGGATAGATGGCAGCCACGCCGTCCTTCAGCGCCTGAATCTGCGCATCAACGCCGACTTGCAGCGCAGGCAACCCAGGAATGCCCATTTCCATGCGGATGAAAGTCTCGCCAGTGTCCCCTTCCACCAAGTCCACGATCTTCTTGATCTCACGAATGGAAGCCGACCCAAGGTCGGTCAGGCCCATTTCGCGGATCCGACGGCTCACCACGTCGGCATTGATGGGGGTAGGTTTGGAGGCCATGGAAAACTCCGGGTGTTGCGCGAAAAGAGCGCGAACTGGAAGGATTACACCCCCCAAAAGACTGTCAAGGTAGCCTCGGCCAAGGTGTGGGCTAGGTCACACAATCGACCAGAGCGGATACGCTAGAAACATGACATTTCATCTGGCCCCGAGCCCATGCCCGCTGCCTCGCACCCTGGGTGCGGTGGAAAGGTATGGCTGCCGGTAGCCCGGTGTCCCCTCGCTTCTTCTCCCGCCCCCGGTTTCCATCCGGGGGCTTTTTCTTGGAGCCACCATGACGCCCCACGCAACACTCGCTGTAATCGGTTTCGGCACCATGGGCCAGGCCATCTGCCAGGGCCTGGTGGAAACCAGTGCCCTGCCTCCTGAGCGGATCCTGGCCGCCGACCGCCATGCCCACGCGCTGCAGAAACAGGCGAAAAGCCTTGGTATTACCCTGACCCGTGATGCAGCCGCTGCGGTTCGAAGCGCCCAGATCGTGCTGCTCTGCGTGAAGCCCCGAGAGCTCGGCGAACTCCTGGAAGGTCTCCAGCAGGAAGGTGCCCTGGATCACAAACCCCTGGTGATCTCCATCGCTGCCGGAGTCGGCTTGAAGTTTCTGGAGGAGCACCTTCCCCAGGGCACGCCCGTCATTCGCGCCATGCCCAACACGCCATGCTCCGTTCGTTGTGGCATGACGGTGCTTTCACCCGGCCATGCGGCCACGGAGGCCCATCTCGGACAAGCCCGCCAGTTTTTCGAACCCCTGGGCCGAGTCATGGACCTGGAAGAAAAGCACATGGACGCCGTGACGGGCCTCAGCGCCTCGGGCCCCGCCTTCATCTTCGTGATCCTGGAAGCCCTCGCCGAAGGTGGCGTGCAATGCGGCCTGCCTCGCGCTGTTGCCATCGAATTGGCCGCCCAGATGACCCTGGGCGCTGCGTCCATGGTGCTGCAAACCGGCAAGCATCCCGCCGCCCTCAAGGATGAAGTGACCACTCCCGCCGGGTGCACCATCGCGGGGCTCTTGGCGCTGGAGGATGGCCGTATTCGTTCCGTGGTGGCGCGGGGCATCGAGCGGGCGACCCAGGTGGCCGCTGGATTGGGCTAAGGCGCTATCACGGAATAACTATGGTGATTGCTGGTGGTCAGCCGCGTGATCCGACAAGGAGAGCGGCGAAGGGGGATGC
>JAIFMW010000070.1 GCA_020048105.1 Deltaproteobacteria bacterium
AAGCGGCCCCGGTTGTCGCCTCGATTACAACCCCGGCAGTTGTTGTTCCGAGCCCACTCGCGCCGCCTGAACGCCAGGGGCTTTTCCTCGCACTTATCCTGGTTTTTCTCGCGGGCATGGGCGCCAGTTTGACGCCCTGCGTGTTTCCGATGATTCCCATCACCATGGCCATTATCGGTGCTAAGGGCGGCGGCAAGGCAAAGGGCTTCACACTTTCGCTGATGCTCGTATTGGGCATGGCTGTTACTTACACAGTGTTGGGAGTTGTGGCTGCCAAGAGTGGCGCGGCCTTCGGCGCTGCGGCCCAAAAGCCAGCCTTCCTGATTCCAATGGCGGTTTTGTTTGCTGTGTTTGCCCTAAGTCTCTTTGGCGCCTTCGAAATCCAATTGCCCCAAAGCCTTCAAGCCAAGCTCCAGGGCAATGGGCCCCGCCAGGGCTACTTGGGTGCCTTCATCATGGGTCTTGTTCTAGGGCCCCTGGCGGCTCCCTGCGTCGGGCCCGTTGTCGGCACGGTGCTGGTGTCCATAGCTCAGCAGGGGGATGTGTTCCTGGGTGGTCTCAAGCTCTTCGTCTTCACCCTCGGCATGGGTGTCTTGTTCATGCTGGTCGGTACCTTCAGTGCCACTCTCCCCAAGAGTGGAGACTGGCTTATCCGTCTCAAGCGCATCATGGGCCTTGCGGTCCTAGGTTTTGCCGTGTGGAGCATCCGTTTGATCGTGCCTGAATGGCTGCTTTTGGCCATGCTAGGGGCCTTGCAACTTGTGGGAGCAGCCGTATTCGGAGTGTTTGAATCAACGGATGGCTTTACAGCGCAAATCCGCAAGGGTGTGGGCGTCCTCATGCTAGTGCTGGGTATTTTTCACTGCATTCGGGCCAATGAAGTGGCTTTCAATATGAGCATCCTTCCTGGCGCGGGTCGGCCCGCCTCAACTGAACCCGCCGCCAAAACCTGGCTCGAACAAGATTTCGAAGGCGCTCTGAAAAAAGCAAAGACCGAGAACAAGCTCGTGCTGGTCGACATCTACGCCGACTGGTGTGCGCAGTGCAAGGAACTGGATGAAAAAACCTGGCCCGATGCAACGGTGCGGGAGTGGATCGCCAAGAACGCCATCGCGGTGCGCATCGATACCGACGCCAAGCGCAAGGATCTGCAACCGGTATTCAAGATCACGGGTTATCCCACGGTCATGCTCATGGATGCCGAAGGCAAGGAAGTGCGCCCGCGCCTGATGGGCTTTGAAAAACCCGAGGCCATGGTGAAGTGGTTGGCGGGGCAAAAGCAGTAAGGCTTACCCTGCCTCTCGATATACGGCGACGGCATTGATGGAAAAAACCTAGGCGTTGATCTCATAAATCGCGCTGCCAAAGTTATGAGTTAGCGTAGGCGTGCAAGCCTATGAGCTAGCTCCATCGTCGGCATTATTGGTGATGGATTAAATAATCTAACAAGGTAGTTTGAATTACATGATTGGCATGAGGTTAAGGCAGTTCCGTCAGGCGAAGGCACTCACCCTCGATGAACTCGCCGAGTCTTCCAGGGTGAATCGGGGCACCATCCATCGCATCGAACTCGATCAGGTCTCTCCGCGTTTGGATACTCTGATCGACCTGTGCCGCTCGCTGGATATCAGCCTGGGGGACTTTTTTCAGCCCATCCATGGGACGCCACCCGCGACGGATCCAATTGAAAATACGCCGGAACTTGCCGGTTTTCAGAAGGGTGTTTCGACCTGGTTGGAGCATGCGGAGGCCTTGATCCGCTACAGCGCGGATAGCCTGTGTGTGCTGGATTCCGATGGTTTTGCGATCTACGAATCCGATTGCGCCCTTCATTTTTACGGCGGAACTCTGGAGGAACGGCGCAGTCGTCCCTGGTGGACTTGTGCCCATCCCGATGAACAAGCGGCGGTGCAGTCGAGCTTCGAAGCGTTTGTGGAAAAGGGCGAACCGAGCGCCCTGGTGCAATTTCGGGCCTTGCACCGGGATGGCTCCTGGCGCTGGGTGCGCACGACCCTGAGTCGACAACTGGATCATCCCTTGATCCAAGGCATCATCGCCAGCACGCAGGATGTAACGCTCTTGCGGCGCTTGGAGGAAGATGCCACTCGCAATCAAAAAAGCGAAAGTCTTGCCATTGCCCTTGGTGGCATCACCCATAGCTTCAGCAATCTGCTCATGGTGATGCAGGCGCAGATCGAATTGGCTCAGGTCAAGCTCGGTCCGGACTCCTTAATCCAGCCCAATCTTGCCAGCATGGAGGAGGCCCTGAAATGCGCCAACCCTCTGTTGGAGCGGATGCGCGACTACGCCGGGAATCCCCTTTTAGCCCTGGAGCCGCTCGATCTGAATGCCCTGATTCTTGATTCGGCGACCACCCTTCACGCCTTGAATCGCCGGGGTGATTCCTTGCGTTATGACTTGGCCGAGAGGGGGTTGCTGATCAATGCGGATCGCAGGCTTCTGAAGCGTCTTTTGATCGATCTGGTCGCGAATGCCTTCGATGCCATCTCCGAAGGTGCGGGATCCGTGACCCTGCGCACGGCGCACCTCCATCTATCTGCCGATGAGATCCAATCGGATGGTTGGGTGGAACGCGATCTGCTTAAGCCTGGCGATTGTGTGCTCTTGGAGATTCGGGATACAGGCTGCGGTATTGCTCCAGAGCTCCTTTCCCGGCTATTTGATCCCTTTTTTACGACGAAGTTCATGGGCAGGGGCATGAGCCTCTCGGCCGTGCAGGGCACGGTGCGAGCCCATGTCGGGGGCATTCGGATGACTTCCCGACTGGGTGAAGGAAGTTGTTTTCAGATTTTGATTCCGCTGGCTAGCCCTCGGCATTCCGAAGTGCGGGAACATCTGCCCCACTCAGTGAGTTCCGCCTTTCCGGGGGCTGTGCTCGTCGCTGAGGATGACATGGTGCTGCGAGGCTGCATTCGGGGCATGTTGGAATTACTCGGGCACCGAGACGTTCTGGAGGCCGAGAACGGAGAACAGGCGCTGTGTCTGTACCTGGCCCATGCTGAACGCATCGGTTTGGCGGTTCTGGATCTCGATATGCCCGTGATGGGCGGCATCGAGGCCTTCACCAAGCTTCGAGGGCTTAACCCATCCTTGAAGGTTCTGTTCTCTACGGGAGCATGGCAACGAGATCCGCGCCTCGCCGTGAAGCTTTCTGAGGGCCTTACCGCCGTGCTCCATAAGCCCTACCGCATGGAAGAGCTTCGCAATGCGCTGACGGGGCTTGCCTGAGCGAGGCAACCCGTGCGTTGGTGAGTAATCGGATTCAGGGCAAACCCGAACTCAGGCATTGCACGCGGAAGCTGATGCCGTTTCCCGCCTCGTTGAAGCGGAAATCCGAGGAAAGGGCTCGCAGGATGGCCAACCCGCGACCGTGACTCTGTTCGGAGTCGGCCTTCTTTTGTTCAAGCCACGTGCGCCAATCGAAACCTGTGCCGGAATCTTTCACCGCGACATCGATTTGCCGCAAGGGATGCTCGGGTCGGCGGTCGTGTTGCAGGGTCAGTGTCACCGTCACTTCACCCGTGGCAAGGCTGACCAGTGCTGCCTTCCGTTGTTCATCGTAGGCTTCGAAACCATCGATATCCTTGATCTTGGAATCCATGCCGAGAATGCCGTGATCCACGGCGTTGGCCATGGCTTCGGACAGAAGCAGGGCCAGCAATTGAGTCGTGTCCTGATCCACGCCTTCATTGGTCAACAGGCTGAGCACGCTGGGAAGCATGCCGCGCATGGTGTGGTAGCGCGGGTTGAAGGAAAAGGTCACCTGAAGGCCAGCCACCAAAAGGGCAGGATCGATTACGGGAGAGAGTTCTTCCATGGTGACGATGTGAGGGTCTGGGACTTCCCAAAGCGCCCAACTGATGTCATCGACCTGGTCGATTTTTTTTACCTGTTCCAGGATCTCGGAGCGAATGCTTTGGTGGTGGTCTGAACTGGGTAAGGCCTGGAGATCCTGCAAGAGGTGTTGGCGAATGCGCACGGGTGGAAACACATCCAGCAAGCCGTCACTGCAGGCCAGAAATCGATCACCTTTGGTGATACTGGTTTCCACAACGGTGACCTCGTTGGTGCGCACTTCCTGAATCCCCGCGGGGAGTTGGGTCGAGGGAAAGGTGCGGATGGTGCCATCCGTGCGCAGGAGCCAGGCGTCCGGCATCCCCGCGTTCACGATGCTGAGAGTGTTTTGGTGGGTGTTGATGCGGAAGATGAGGGTGCAAACGAACCGATCCGCCGGCAGGATTCGCCGCAGTTTGTCGTTGATCTCGCGGTAGATAACCTGGAGCGGAATGTCCTTGGTGACCATGCCGAGAAAGGTTTCGGCCACGGGTAGCGTTGAGACACCGGCCAAGAGTCCATTGCCCGTGGCATCGCAGATGAGGCCGAAATGAATCCCTGGCAGGCCCTGCCGGTACAGGCAGATATCACCATTGATGCGGTTGGTGTGGAGTGTCTCCATGGCGAAACAGCTCGGCATGGTCGTACGCCCAATCGCCTTGTAGCGCTCGAGCAGGTATTTCACCACGGAGACTTCTTCGTCATTCCGGGCCTTTTGCTCCACCAGACTGTTGTGGAAGCTCACCAACTCGGCGAGGTTCCGCACACGCGATTTCAACTCCTCGGGTTCAAAGGGCTTGGTGAGAAATTCGATGGCCCCCGCGTCCAGGCTTTGCTGTAGCAATTCCCGAGAAGTCCGACCGGTGAGCATCACCACCGCGACATAGCGATCGTGGGGATGAGCCCGAATGGCCTGACAGACTGCCAGCCCATCGATATTGGGCATGGCGTAGTCCGTCAGAACGATATCGGGGATGTGTTGGGTAAAGAGCTCAAGAGCCTCGGCGCCATCCTTGGCGAGTAGCACCTCGTAGCCTTCGGATTCAAGAACCTTAAGCGCCATGGCTCGAAGCAGGGGATCATCGTCGGCGACCAGAATTTGCATGGTGAATTCACAGTCCAGGATGCTGGGGATTGGGCAAGGATAGGGAGGTTCCGGCTTTGTAATTCATGGTGAGAGCCATTCTTTCAAAGGGTTGCGATGTTAATGCTTTGTGCGGGCTGGGGCTCGCCATGTCGGATCGATTCGTCAGTCATTTCCATACTCGGCCAGCCGCTGCTTAAGATCCCCCATGCTGAAGGGTTTGGATAACAAGGAGACAAAGGGGTAGGCGGCGGCTACCTCCAGTGCGAATTGATCCACGCGCCCCGTGGCCAGGAGCACTGGCACCGTGGGGTTCAAGGCACGCAGGCGGGGAAGGGTGCCGGCGCCGCCTAATCCGGGCATGTTCATATCCAGGATTACCACCTGAGGCTGAAAGCTAGCTTCGAGCTTGGCCAGGGCTTCCTCGCCGCTGTACACGCCCGTGGCATGGTGGCCCAGGGCTTCCAGGATCGCCAACATAGAGCTTTGGATCAGGTCATCGTCGTCCACGACCAGGATCTGCAAGCCTCCAGGTGCGGGTTCGTTCTGGAGAGAGTCCACTTGTGCCGAAGGAATGACCTGGGCTTCACAGGCGGGGAAGCGCATTCGCACGCGGGTGCCTTGGCCGGGGGCGCTCTGAATGTCCATTTGCCCACGGTGAGCCATTACTGTGCTGTAGACCATGGACAAGCCAAGCCCGGTGCCCCGGCCTGTCTCTTTCGTGGTGAAGAAGGGATCCATGGCCTTGGCCAGGACTTCGGGCGTCATGCCGGAGCCATTGTCTTCCACGAGCACTTCGACCCAGGTTTGGTCCACGTTGCGCGTTCGCAGTGTCAGATTCCCATTTGCGGGCATGGCATCCACGGCATTAACACAGAGGTTCATGAAGGCGTGAGTTAGGGCATTGGCGTCACCCCGTATTGGGCGCAGATTCGTGGCCAGATCCATGGTCAATTCCACCTTGGCAAAGGTGGTGCGTTCCAACATCCGAACTTCTTCCTGCAGGATGTCATTGAGATTCAGCACCTGAATTTCTTCCGGACTCTGGCGCGCAAAACTCAACAGGCTTTTAATCATTTTCCCGCCGCGTTCGGCCGCGTTGATGATGGTCTCCAAGGCTCTCTGAATGGGGCTTCCGGGCGGCAAGGCGTCTACGTTGGCCGAGGCCAGGCCGAGAATTGCGCCCAGAACGTTATTCATATCGTGAGCCACTCCGCCCGCCAGGGTTCCCAGGCTTTCCATTTTCTGCGATTGGAGAAGCTGAGCTTGGAGTTCCTGGGTGATCTGCAAGGCTCGATTGCGTTCGGTGATGTCGCGCAAAAATGCGACGATTCTTCCCCCTTCGGTGGGTTGGAATTGGACCCTGACTTCGACTTCGAAAAGGCTGCCATCCTTCCGGCGGTGGTTGGATTCGAAGCGCATATCACCCAGTTCCAGGACGGTCCGAATATGGGCTGCCGTATCCTCGGCAGATTCATTGGCCTCTAGGTTGGAGATGTGCATGGTCAAGAGTTCGTGTTCGGAGTAGCCGCTCATGCGGCAATAGGTCTCATTGACTTCCAGCAGCCTCCCCTCCAGGTCCACCAGCCAGAAACCATCCAGGGCAGTTTGCAGAATGGTGCGGTGGCGCATCTCGCTTTCGCGAAGATCGCGGGTGCGTGCCAGGATGACGGCTTCCTGGGATTCGTAAAAGATGGCGTTCTGGATGACCAGCGCAGCCACGGGCGTGAGGATCTCAAGAGCCCGAAGGGTCTCTTCATTCCGCTGCATATCCAGGAGGTGCACAACCACCACCATGCCCACCGGGCGTGTTCCCACCCGCAGGGGTAGGATCATGGCGCCGTTGAATCCGGCGGAATCCAGCAGGGCTTGAATGGTCTTGGGGGTGTTTGGCCCCTGCCAGAGAATGGAACTAGTTTCCTCATGGGCCCAATGGGCGAGTTTTTGCAACATGGCAAGCGTGTCGGGGGTGCCATGCCGCTGAGGCTCAATGGCCAGCAAGGCATGATCATGGTCCGGTCCATCGCCGAGGGGGCGAAGGATGGCCACTATGCGAGCGCCGACCAATTCCCGAACCTGCTGGGCCAAGTAAGTGCCAAGGCGCCCTGGGTGTTCCGAGAGCTTGACTAGGTTTTCCAGGATATCGAAAACCAAGAACTGTGCCGCGGCGGTGTCCCTGCTTCGGGTTTTTTGGAAACTCTCAACCATAGGGACACTGGGAGGCAGGGCCTGTTCTAAGGCGCTTCGCAGGGTTTTGAGATTTACCGCCATGGCTTCCCAAGGCAACCCCGTATATTCCGACGCGGCTTGCATCTCGCGGGTGGGAATCGGCACTAAACCTGTATCCAGGTAAATGAGTCGGCTGTGCATATCTCGCATTAGATCCTGGGCATTGGTGGCGTTTAGGCCGAGTTCCTTCTCGAAGATCTCCTGCCAGCGTTGCGCCCATTCGGGCAAAAAGAAAAAGGCGCCTTCTTTGCGAAGGGCCCGATAGTGATCGTTGCCCAAAATGATCTCGCAGCAGTTGATGCCCTGAGTACGGGTGACACCCGCTTCTGTCTGCATTTCCAGCATTCGCGCGCAGCAATCACCATAGGCGAGCATGACCTCATGGCCCTGGCCTTTTTCGTCCCGAAGGATGTCGGTGAGCTTGGCTTCCAATTGTCTCGGCACCATATGCAGCATGGAGTTGAGATAATGAACCCTCATGTTCAAGGGCGATACGGCCTGCAATGCCTCGATCTCTCGGCGGAAAATAGAACACGCGATGCAGGTGGGGGGTGTTGTCATGGGGCCACGGCGGCCCATTCCAAGGTCGCGTTGCGCACGGCTTGGAGAACGTTGGGTGATGTGCCCAGGGGGACATCGGCATTGCCGCTAGCCAAGATGAACCGGGGGTCCAAGCGGCGCTCGTCCAATATCGTTAGGCACTTGTCTTTTACGGTTTGAGGTTCCGTGTTTTCCAAATCGGGGCCACTTAGCCCACCCAGAATCAAGGGTTCTGGCCCTAGCCGCCGTCGCCCTTCGGCTAAATCATCCCGAGGGTCCAACACGTAGCCCGCCACGCCTGGGAGTGCGGCCAACAAACCCAAATGAGGAGCGAGTCGGCACCCACCGTGATGCAAAACAAGCGGCCCTTGGAGTTGATCAAAACAGGCGCGGAGGGCCGGTAGCGTTAGGCCTCGGATCAGCCGTTCCGGCAGCACATCGGGATTACTGAAGTCGGCAGTGACACCCAGGGCGAAGCCTCCACTCTCAAGGAGTTGCTGACCCCAGGTCACGCAGAAGGTCGAGGCTTTTTCCAGCAGGGCCTGAGCCGAGGTTTGATCGGAGAGCAGAGTGTCCAGCCAGCCTTCCGCGCCCAGTAAAAAGACCGGCAGATCCGCCGGACTCGGCAGAGAAGGTATCACCGGGACTTGTCCGGCAAAGTGCTGGGCCATCAGACGCGTGCATTCGCTGAGGTAGCGAAAAACGGGATGATCCGTGGGTTCCGGCGACCATTGGGCCAGGGCCTGGGCGGCGGATTCATAGGGTGGTTGGGCCATGGTGGGGGGCTGGGTGGTGTGGTGACGCAGACCGCCGCCAAAGGCCTCCGCCAGCGAAGGAAAGACATAGGGGCCAAAGAGAAGATCCGGTCCGAAGCGCTCCCACACGGCGATTTGCCCTTCCAGGAAAACCTGGGGATCGGAATAGTGAGCCTTCATCGGTGCGCCGGTGAGGTGAGCACCATAGAGAGGCAAAAGCAGGGTGTAGGCTGGGCGGTCCACGGGGTGGCCGCCCAAAATGGCCAGGATGCGCTCAAGGCTATTCATGGAGCCTCCACCGCATCAGGGTGCAGGCGGCAGGAGGCTGCCCAGAGTTGCTCGATGAGGGCGGGTGTCTGCAAGGCATCTCCGGCCGTGCCATCGCCGCCAAATTCTGCCACGAGCTCCGGGCGAAGCCTGAAGACTGCCCCGCCCACGGCCAATTGCACTTGACCTTCCAAACCTCGGTTGTTGATTTCGGCCCGGAGCTTGGGAACATTCCGCGCGGTGGAGAGCATCATGGCCGAGGCTCCGATGACCCGGGCGCCGTTGGCCACCGCAGCATCTACGAAGGCGGCAGGCTCGACATCCACCCCCAGATCGCAAACCCGCCAGCCTGCCATCCGGAGGAAGGCCGCCACCATTTTTCGCCCCAAGGGGTGGTAGTCATCCTCGATGTTGCCCAGTACCACGGTTCCCCGTTCCACGGATGGGGTATTGCCGGTGGCCTGGCGGTTGGCCAGGATTTTGACCAGGAGATCCTCCGCGACCTTGGCGGCCACATAGCCTTGGGCCAACGAAACGTCATGGCCCGAAGCGGCCCATCGAACCCCAAATTCATTCAAAGTGGGTGTCAGCAGGCCCGGGACGGCGGCTTCAAAGCTATGTTCATGGGCCCAAGCCTCGATCAGTTCGCTGGCCAGGGTTCGATCGGCATCCGCAATGGCCGAAAGCAACTCTTCCATCCAATTCCTGGTCATGGCGATTTCCTCGAGGAGCAGCAAGGAAAGTATCGGTTTGGATTGGAGGAAAGCTGATTTTGGGCAGCGCCCGCTCTTTGGGGCGAATCCGGATTTTGTGTTTGATGCTGACTGTAAAAAAAGTTAAACCACGGAGATACGGAGAACACAAAGAACTGAGAAATTAGGGGCGAAATCCATCAACTTTCCTTGCCTCAATCTTTCTCCGTGCCCTCTGTGGCTCCGTGGTGAATTTTTGGCTTTTTATTTGCGAGTGAATTATTTGGGATAAATCTGAGTGCAAAGCAAACGCGAGAAATAACGCTAATTGCCTAGGAATTGCCCTAGCGTTTTCTCCAAATTCTCGCCCCGCAGCTTGGCGTCGGTAGCGACGATCTTGCCATCGGGGCCAATCAGGATGGGCTTGGGAATACCGACCACGCCATAGGCATCGTTGAGAGGGTGCTTACCTCGGCCCAGGTAGGCGTGCTTCCAGGGCATGGGGCTTTCGGGCTTGGTGCGCCAGGTGGTGATGTCATCGGCGTTGAGATCCCAGGACAGGCTCAGGATTTCGAAATTCTTGCCATTGAAGCGTTCCCAGGCCTTGTGGACTCCGGGCAGTTCTGCGCGACAGGGCGGGCACCAAGTTGCCCAGAAATCCACCAGCACATACTTGCCCTTGAAGGTGTCGTTGGTGAAGTGCTGGTTAGGGTCCGTCAGGCTCACCACATCGAAGGCTGGCGCGGCAATGCCGATAGCGGTCTTGGCTTGGGCATCCCACATCTTGCGGGCGAATTTGGTGTCATCCAGGGCGGCGAATTCCCGCTCCAGGCGCTCCAGGGCCGCCTTGGCAAGGGTGTCATTTTCTCCGAGGTTCTGTTCGAAATGGCTCATCCAGAGCGCGCCGCGCACCTTGAAATCCGGATGGCGTTCCCGACCCGGAGCGGCAAAGGCTTCGGCTTCCTTCGTATCGGGAAAACGCGTTTCCAAGAAGCGAGGCAGCAGGCCGGCACTCAGGCCCCAGGCGGCCGCGGTGGAAGGAACTTCCTTCATCAACGCTGCGGTCAGCGTTGCGTCGGGATCCTTTTTCTGAAGCAGGATCAACTGATACTGGCCCACGAGTAATGCTTGACGAAGTTCGGGCTGGGTTTCTTTTTGGAGACGGGCCTGAATGGAGTGGAGTTCGGCATTCACATCCGGCACGAAACTCTGGGGAGTCTTGCCGGATTTTCCATGGGCCTGACGGGCTTCGTTTACCCGTTTCATGGCGCCGCGAACTTCATCCAGGATGGCCTGAGCCGGATTATCCAAGAACTTGGCCAGAGTTCCTTCCAGCTTTTCGCCCCGCAGATCCGCATCCGAGGCCGCGATGATGCCATCGGGTCCCACCAGCACGTACTTTGGAATGCCTGCAGCGCCATAAGCTTCGGCAATTGGGTGATTCTTCATGCCGGGCAGGAAGGCGTGTTTCCACGGCATGGGCTGTTTGGCTTTGCGGAAAGGGGCGATGTCTTCGACTTTCTTGTCGAGGCTGAAACTTAAAATCTCGAAATTTTTGCCTTTGAAACGTTCCCAGGCTTTGTGAACCAAGGGCAGGTCCGCCACGCAGTAGGGACACCATGTGGCCCAGAATTCGAGGAGAACGTATTTGCCCTTGAAGGTTTCGAGGCTGAATTCCACGCTGGGGTTTTCCAGGCTGGCGATACGAAAGGCGTGCGCCGCTTTGCCCGGCAGGGTCTTGAGGGGCGCGTCGAAGCGCTTGCGCGCATCCAGGGTGCGGGCATGGCCCGGGAATTCCTTTTCCAGGGTGGCTAACGCGAGATCCGAACCGACCTTGTCCTCATCGAAGAGGTTTCTGAAATTTTCGTAGAGCGAGTCGACACGGGTGGGAGCGGACTTCGCGGGAGGCTCGGGAGGGGCGGCCATCAGCACGGGGCTCAGTGCCACCAGGGTGAAAAGCAAAGTACTGCGAATCATAGGTTCTCCTGGCGGTCAAATGGCTAGCCGACGGGGTCGAGTTTACCTCATGGTGCGAGGCTTCAGCCTATGGTTTTCCGAAGCTCCCGCAGCACGCAGAGCCCTTCATCGGTGCGGCTCAGCATCCAGGTCATGGCCTTGCCATCCACGATTTGCACGGTTGCTTTTGGGAACTGTTTTTCCAGTTCGATTCGATGCCGGGCCGTGAACCGGAAGGGGTCCGTAGGCAGCAGGATTACCTCCGGTTGCAAGGCCTCGAGTTCGGAATCGGAAAGGCGCGGGTAGCCTTCGGTTCCAATGGGTTCGAAACCCGCCTGGCGCGCCAGGTCCGCGACATAGGTATCCACCCCTGCGGCGATCCACGGTGCTCGCCACACAAGGATCAAGGTGCGGGGCGCACGGTGCTGAGCTTTTTTCCCGAGTGACTTGATGGCCTTGGCCTGAGCTTGAGCCTGGTCGGGCATTCCCAAGAGCTGGCCGAGTTCCAGGAGAGCACGCTTGGTGTCTACCACGCTGCGGATTTCCAACACATAAATTGGAATCCCTGCGGCCTGCAGAGCCTCCGCGGCTTCGCGTGTGTTTTCGTCCTTTTCCAAGATCACCAAATCGGGGCGCTGGGCTACGATTCCCGAAATATCAGGATCCTTGGTACCGCCCAAGGCGGGCACGGCGCTGCGAATCCATTTGGGTTCGACACAATATTTTGTCCGGCCCACCATTCGCTGGACGAGCCCCCAGTTCGCCAGGAGCTCGGTGACGCTAGGGACCAGAGATACAATGCGCTGAGGTCCACCCGAACGGCCGGGCAGCGGCTGGGCGCTGCTCTTCCCTGTCCCTGGCTGCGCCGGTAGAACCGGTTGGCCGGTGTGGGGGTCATTGTTCTCGCCCCGTCCCGTAGGGCAAAGCTCGGCTACGGGGCATTCGCGGCAGGCGGGCTTGCGGGCATCGCAGGTGCGTCGGCCGTGCCAGATGAGTTGGTGGTGCAATTCGATCCAGACGGTGCGGGGAAACAGGCGGCAGAGATCGGCTTCAACTTTTTCCGGCGTATGGGCTGCGGATAATCCGAGCCGTCTTGCCACGCGGAAGATATGCGTATCCACCGCCAGGGCTGGGACTCCAAAGGCATTGGCCAAAACCACATTGGCGGTCTTCTGGCCCACGCCCGGCAAGGCGCCGAGAGCCTTGGGGTCGGAAGGCACTTGGCCATCATGTTTAGCCATCAGGGCTTGGCCGAGCCCGATCAAGTTGCGCGCCTTGTTGCGGAAAAAACCCGTGGCATGGATGAGTGTCTCCAATTCGGCGGGCTCCGCCTGGGCCAACGCCGGCGCATCGGGGTAGCGGGCAAACAGGGCCGGGGTCGTGAGGTTGACGCGGGCATCGGTGCACTGGGCACTGAGGATGGTGGCCACCACGAGCTGAAAGGGATCGCCGTGATCGAGCGCGCAGCGGGCCTCCGGATAGGCGGCACTCAGGTGCTTCTGAAGTTGGGTGAGGTGGGTTTTCGTCCAGCGCATGAGTTCAGCTTAGAATGACCTTGAGGTGTACAGGCATGACCAACGTGAGCACCGGGAAGCTGGATTGTGCGGAAACAGCAGCCCATTACCGGGAACTGGTGCGGCGAAATGTCCGGGACCTGACCGAAGCCCCGGGGCTGGCGATTCTTCTGGGGAGTGAAGATCCCGGCAGCGTGCTGTATCGAAACCTGCTGGTAAAAGATTGTGAGGATCTGGGCATCCAGTCCCATCACCATGTGCTGACCAACGGCATGCAAATGGTGAAGACCATCGCCCGCTTCAATCAAGACGCCAAGACGCACGGGATCTTCATCTTCTATCCGCTGGGTTATCCCGAATTGAAGGACGACGAGATCATGGATTTGGTCGATCCCGGCAAGGATATCGAGGGACTGCACTCCATCAATATTGGCTACCTGACGAAGTTTCGAAAACGTGTGGACATGGGTGCGGATCGCCGGGCCATGATTCCCTGCACGGGCCGAGCCTTGCTCAAGGTCATCAAGCGCGGGTTTGGAGAAGACTATTTATCCGGCAAGACGGTGCTCATCATCAACGATAGCCTGCGCATTGGGCGGCCCCTGTCGGCCATGGTGGCCAATCTCCGGGCCACTCCGATTCTCTGCCATCAGCACACCCGCAAGGAGCACTTGGAATCCTTCGTGAAGCTAGCCGATATCATCGTCAGCGCGGTACCTGTGAGCGATTATCGAATTCCCACGGACTGGATCAAAGAGGGTGCGCTTTGCGTCGATTTAAGCCACGAAGGAAATTTCGATTTCGAGGCCTTAAAGGCGCGCGGTATCGCCCATACCAACACCACCCGAAACAGTGTGGGCAAGGTGACGCGAGCGATGGCCCTGCTCAATTTGACCTATGCAGCAGGGTGGGAGCAGGGGCGGCACGACCGCTGAAATTTTTTCCGGGGAATTCTGCTGGATTTAAGAAGGATTTCGCCACAAACTTTACGCGGGTTCACGATGGATGTGTACCTACAGCTGCCTTGGTACTTTGCCTGGAAGAACCAATGCGACCCACGACCCAGGCGTAAAGGTAAATAGGTAAAAGTCATGGCACAAGGCACAGTCAAGTGGTTCAACGCCGAAAAGGGTTTCGGCTTCATCACTCCCGATGGTGGTGGCGCGGATCTCTTCGTGCATCACTCCGCGATCCAGACCCAGGGTTTCCGCACCTTGGACGAGAATCAGCGCGTCAATTTCGAGGTCACCCAGGGCCAGAAGGGTCCTCAGGCCGTAAACGTAACCAAGATCTAACAATCATTCCGTTTCTGAAACGGCCCTTCGGGGCCGTTTTTTTATCTCGAGAGTTCTTTGTTGAACGTCGGCGTCGCCTTCGTTAGGCTTGCCCCAGCGATCCAGTTTTTTGTCATTCTCATTGGTTTGGACGGGTGATTGGTTCGCTCGTTTGGAACGGAGGTTAACTCCTCGTAGCCCCTCGCCTGGATGGGGCTGCGGACGATATCCCCAGGCATAGGGGCTAGAGCCCCAAGGAAGAAAATCATGTCTGAAGGCACCGTGAAGTGGTTCAACGCCGAAAAGGGTTTTGGTTTCATCACCCCCGATGAAGGCGGACCTGAGATCTTCGTCCATCACACCGCCATCCAGGGCAAGGGCTTCAAAAGCCTGGATGAGAAGGCTCGGGTGAGTTTTGACATCATGCAGGGACCCAAGGGACCCCAAGCGGCAAACGTCCAGAAACACTAGTTTTCTCGTTTTCAACAAAAGGCCCCGCTTCACTGCGGGGCTTTTTGTTGGAGGTATTCTGGCTCTATATTGTGGAATCGCTTAGGATTACCAAAGGCTTCTGGATTCTGCTCCATGCTTTCACTTTCACTTCAGATGGGCGAGGCGTTTGTTCGTCGTTTCTCCCAAATCCTCTACCGCTGCTTCGAGGAAATCGGCAGCGGAAAGGCGGCTCTCTATATGAGAGGCTCCGAGGTCGTGCCCTTTTACTTGATCTCGAATTACGGCTGGCCTCGAACTTCGATTCCGCCCGAAGAGCTTTCCTTGGAAGATCCGCTGGTGGTCTGGGCTGGCCGGCAGCGGCGGTCGTTCGTCGTGAACCAATCCGGGCCGGTGGCTGAGCTGGCCAAATTCTCATTGGAAACGGAGGCGCTTCGGTTTCTGATCACTCCGTTCTTCGATCGCGGCGAATGGGTCGGCTTGCTGATCCAAAAGGACCGGACGCGCGGCCTTCCCTATGACTTGGAGGGGGACGAGGGTCGCACTCTGGTGATTTGCCAAGAGGTGATCGAGACCATGCGGGATGCTCGCGTGGTTCGCTCTGTCTCGCCACTACCCATGGCCGAAAATCGAGTCGCTCTCGAGGTGCCCGTTCCACCAAGTAGCGCGATGGTGGCTGCAGATGCTCCAGCTCAAGCGATGTCTTCCGAGCTCTTGGAAGGGTTTCAGCCAGGAACTGGCGAGGACCGTTCCTTTGCACCCGTGGTCGGCGCCTCGGTGCTTCCGGATGCCCCTGCCGATATTGCCCTTGCGATGCATCGCTCGAACCGCCCCGGGGTGTTCATGCCTGAGCAGCGCACCTTCTTTTGGGAAGCGGCGAAGCTTCTTTGCAATTTGGTACCAATGGGTGCCGTGGCGCTATGGATGGATGAGCCCGAAGAGGCTCGGCCGATCCTGGCTTACAGTCAGCAACCTCTCTCGCCCGATCTCAAACAGCAGGTTTTGGCTCATTTTACCTACCACGTGCCCAACGCCAGCGAGCCGGATTTGCGCATTCTTACCAAGGTTGAATTCCTGGAAAATGAGCCATTGACGGGCATTTTTCAGACTTACCTGCCGGTGGTGTTGACCGCGGAGGATGACGAACAGGATCTTCTGCTGCTCTTCCGGAATGAGGATCGCCCCTTCACCGAAGAAGAACAGACCTCCATCCAAATGGTGTGTCGCCTGGTGGGTTTCCATCTCCAGGAAATCCGTTTGCACGAGCGCTATCACCGAGCCTTCCTCTCGGTGAGTCACAAACTTTTGGCCTCCACCGAGGGCGGCGCGCCCATGCTGCAGGACCATAGCCGAGCCACTGCAAAGTTGGCGCAGGACTTCGCCGTGCATCTGGAACTTTCAGCCGTGGATGTGGAAGCAATTTGCATCGCTTCCATCCTCCACGATGTGGGCACCTTCCTGCTCGATCCGAACCTGCTCACCAAGACTGGGCCCACGGATGAGGAAATGGGCCGCATCCGCACCCACCCGATGTTGGCCTCTACCTTTCTGCAGGATTTTCGATTCCCCTTCGATGTGCTTGGCATCATTCGCCATCACCATGAGCGTTGGGATGGAAAGGGCTATCCCGATGGCCTCCGGGGGGAATTGATTCCCTTGGGCAGTCGCATCATCAATTTGATCGAGGCCTTCGAAGTGATGAGTGAGGGCAGCGCCTTCCGTGGACCGCGTCCCGTGAGCGAGATTCTGAGCGAGCTGCGCCGGGGTGCGGGTGGGCAATTCGACCCCATGCTGACGGTGGAATTCCTGGACTTTCTTCAGGCTCGCGGCTACCGCTGATAATCTGGTTCTCATGAGGACTTCGACTTCCAGGGCCGCTTCGCAGCGGGGTTTCACCCTCGCCATGCTTTTGGGCATGATGGCGGTGATGGGTATTTTCCTGATGAAAGCCCTGCCTTCCGTTTTGGCCGAAGTGCAGCGGGGTGCTGAAGAAGAACTGATCTTTCGGGGTGAGGCCATTGCTCGCGGGATTCGGCTCTACCAGCAGCGGACGGGTGGCTATCCCCTTAAGCTCGAAGATCTAATGAAGGTAAGGCCTCCTGTGTTACGAAAGGTCTACAAGGATCCTTTTACCGTCGCCGGTGACTGGGATCTCGTAACGGCGGTGCAGGCTGGGGCCTCGGGGGATAAAACGGGGTTGCCCATTGTCGGTGTCCGCAGCCGCAGCACCATTGGCTACAGTTTCAAAATCTACAAAGGCAAGTCGATGCATAGCGATTGGGTATTCTCGGCGGCAGATGACATTTTGGGTATTCCGGGTGCGGGTCTGCCAAACGTTCAGGGGCTTCAGCAGGGCGCCCCCAACACAACCAGGGGTGGTGGCACATCTGCCCCCAGCCCGGATAAGCGGTGAGGTTCAATTGAATACGAGAGCATTTCCTTGCGCCCTTGCCGCGCTTGCGGCCACGGCTGTCTTTGCGGTGGCTCCGGCGCCGAATTTTAAGAGTTGGGTGGCGGGTCTGGAATCCCGAGGCGTAAAGGTTTCCGCCGGCCTTTGGGACCTTTCCACAGGGAAATTGCTGGAAGGCAGCCAGACCGGCATGGCACTGGTGCCCGCTTCCACCACAAAGGTTGTGTCCACCTATGCTTTGCTCAAAAGTTTGAAACCCAACTACACACTGGAAACCGAAGTCTGGGGCGAACTGCAAAATGGCACGGTGCGTGGGGATCTTGTCTTCAAGGGGGGCGGCGATCCCTTGTTCACTAAGGAGCGCATTTGGCTTTTGCTCCAGGATCTTAAGGCCCGGGGTGTTCAACGGGTGGCGGGACGCGTCCGGTTGGACCAATCTGCCTTCGATGGACAGATGTTTGGCACCGGCTGGGAGAACACGACCGCAGACACCACCCCGCCTGTGCTCCCCCTATCCGTGAATTTCAATCGGGATGACAACGGTCGCATTTTGCGGAGCCCCGAGCGGTTTGCCTTAGATTATTTGACTCGGATGCTGATGGAATGCGGCATTGCGGTGGATGGCGGAAGCGATTCCAAGGGGCCTTCCACTCGCCTTGCCGGCATGGCCTCGCCCCCCTTGCGTCAGCTGATTCAGGACATCAATAAATTCTCGAATAACTTCATGATCGAGATGCTGGTGAAACGCTTTGGCGATGGTTCTTGGTCCAAGGGCATCCGGCGGATTCAGGACTTTTACAAATCGGTGCTCGAACTCGGCCCAGATGCCATTTGCATCACGGATGGCTCGGGTCTCAGCAAGGACAACCTGCTTTCTGCGCGCACCTTGGCCATCATCCTGCGCGCCGCTTGGAACGATTTTGAAGTGGGACCCGAGTTCGTTGACAGCCTTAAAATCATAGGCGGCGAGCCCTGGAAGCTTTCGGTACAAGATCCCAATTTGTCTCGCCGGGTCCGTTGCAAAACGGGCCATTTGACGGGTGTTAGTTCCGTGTGCGGTTATCTCCAGGCCCCCGATGGCAAGTTGCGGGTCTTTGTCATCCTGCTCAACGGCCCCTGTAAGACTGAAGATCTTTGGGAAATGGTTAGCCGCTGGGCGAACTAAAAAACTACCCACGGTCGGTTCCTCGTGGGGGATGATGATCCTGGAGATTGATATGGCCTTGATTGGCGTGGTGGACGATAGCCGTCTTGCTCGCACCTTTGCGGCGACCTGCCTGCGCAAGGGGGGGCACGAGATCCTGGATATCGAACCTGTTAGCACCTTCGAGGTGCTCAAGGCGCTTCGGGAACAATCGCCACAACTGTTGGTAATGGATTTTCTAATGCCCAACTGTCCCGGGGCCAGTCTTGTCCGTGTTCTCCGCGAAGATCCCGATCTCAAGGACATGCCCATTCTGGTTCTCACCGCCCACCACGATGATGAAATTCAGGCACGGCTTGAGCGCATGGGCCTCCTTGGTTTCCTACACAAGCCCTTCGAGCCACAAAGCATCCTGGATTCCGTGGAGCAACTGCTGGCGGCTTCCGCCTGATGCCCCAAGCCGACCGAAAGGGGCTACTCGCGCTCTTGCTGGGGGCGGCCCTGCTGGGTTTTGCCGCGATTTTTGTTAAATGGGCCGTGGGTGTCAGCCCTTTGGCCGTGGGCTTTTATCGCATGCTGTTCGCCCTGCCTTGCGTGCTGCTGCTGGCCCTTCGAGAAGGACCGCCTCGTGCTGCCGAGGCCAAAGCCATGGCCTGGGCCGCTTTTGGGGGCCTGTGTTTTTCCTTGGATCTTTGGCTCTGGCATATCGCCTTGCATTGGACCAGCGCCGCCAACGCCACGCTACTCGTTGGCATGGCGCCCCTCTGGGTGACGCTCGTGGGAGTCGTTTTTCTTCGCTACCGACTGGGGCGATGGGGTTGGCTAGGGCTCCTGTTGGCCCTTTCTGGGGCAGCCTCGCTAGGCGTGGCCGCCGGGGCTCGGCTGGGAGGCGGTCGAGGTGAATTCCTCGGTTTCCTGGCTTCCTTTGGCTACGCGGGCTATATGCTCGCCCTTTCCCGAGCCAGGGTCACGCTCAGCGCACCCAGGGCCTTAGCCACCGCGGTGGCCATGGCTGCGCTTTCCTTTGGCCTGTTGGCCCTGTTCCAAGGTGCAGCCTTTGGCGGATTTCCCGCCCAGTCCTGGCTGGCGCTGGTTGGTCTCGGCCTCGTGGTGCAAGTGGGTGCCTGGTGGCTGATTTCCTGGGGTTTCGGGCATGTTCCGGCCAGCCTTGGCTCCCTTGGAATGCTGATCCAACAGGCGGCCACGGTGCTTTTGGGATGGCTGCTGTTGAAGGAAATACCCGGCCCCGCCCAGGGGTTCGGCATTCTGTTGATCCTGAGCGGCATCGTCATCGGGGCAACGAATCCACCCGTCCCTCGATCGGTTTCCAAGCGATAGGGTTTCCAGCGGCCGCGTTTCGGCGGCCAGGGCCTGAGGCATCTCTCTGACCTTTCGCTGGGCGCAAAAGAAACGCACTTGACAGGCAAATCTAAACATATGGGTTTATGTCTAGATTAATCCTTGCTTGGAGTCTCCATGCGGAAAGCCCTGAAACGCCCGACGGATACAGAGCTCACCATCCTTCGGGTGCTCTGGGAACGAGGCCCGGCCACGGTACGCCAAGTCTTCGATCACTTGGCACCTAACCAAGTGGATTTGGGTTATCCGGCGGTCTTGCGCATGATGCAGCTCATGGCTGAGAAGGGGCTGCTGTTGCGGGATGACGAGGAACGTTCTCACGTCTACCGCTCGGCCAAAAGCCAAGCCGAGGTTCAGGGAACGCTGGTGGATGATTTCTTGGAGCGTGCCTTTGGGGGGAACGCCTTGGAAATGCTGGCGGCGACGCTGGCGCGACGCAAGATGAACCCCGCCGAGCGGGAAGAGGCAGGGCGACTCATTGCCCAGGCCTTGGAGGATAAGTCATGAGCGAGGTCGTTCTGGCTCCGCTGGCTCGGCATCTGGCTTGGGCGCTGGTGCATTTCCTGTGGCAGGGCGCTCTGCTGGGCCTTTTGGCGTGGGGTGCCTTTGCCTTGGTGCGGCGGCAGCGCCCGCAGGTGCGCTATGGGGTGGCCTGCCTTTTCCTGTTGGCCTGCTTGATCCTTCCGGTGGTAACGCTTTTTTTGCAACGCGGGACGCCAACTTGGCAAGATCCGAGAGTAACCCAGGCTATGACCTACCGCTTGATCCTGGGGATGCGGCATGCGCTCCTGGCTTGGCTTCCGGCGATTCTCACACTTTGGGGAGTCGGGGCCGGTTGGTTTGCCGTGAGGGCGCTCGGGAGTTGGTTCTGGCTGCGCC
>JAIFMW010000017.1 GCA_020048105.1 Deltaproteobacteria bacterium
AGATCTTCGACAAGGATGGCAATCCGCTGAAGGGTGCGGACAATGCCGACTACATCTCCAATGACAACGACTTTGCCTCCCTGATCATCGGCAAGGAGGATGGCAAGCTCTACATGGTGTCCCACTTCGAGCTTTCCCCTGGGGCCATGTACATCACGGAGCTCAACCAGGACAAGGCCACGGGCAAGCTGACGCCCGTGAATACCCGGAACATCGACTTCAGCGGCTTCGGCGGCGGCTGGGTGCACTGCGCGGGCAGTGTGACCCCCTGGGGTTCCCACCTGGGCTCCGAGGAATACGAGCCCGATGCGCGCCAGGTGAAGGCCAGCGGCTATCTGGAGAAGGACGGCTACGGCAACTCCCAGGCCCTCTACTTTGGGCTCGATCCCAACGGTACCGGTGCGAACTACTTCAGCAATGGCGGTCTGAACGCCTACAACTACGGCTGGCAGATCGAGGTCAAGGTCAACACCTTCAACGATGTCACCCCCGCCAAGCACTACTCGATGGGGCGCTTTGCCCACGAGCTGGCGTACGTGATGCCCAACAAGAAGACGGCCTACATCTCCGATGACGGTGCCAACGTGGCCCTGTTCCGCTACGAGGCCGACACGGCCGAGAACCTGACCTCGGGCGAGCTCTTCGTGGCCAAGTGGGAGCAGACGGGTGCCACCAACGGCGGTACCGCCAACCTCTCCTGGATCAGCCTGGGCAAGGCCACCGATGCGGAAATCAAGGCCTATATCGACCAGAAGATCACCTTCGCCGACATCTTCGAGACCGCCACTCCCGATGGCACCGGCATCGTCCCCGAGGGCTTCACCGCCATCAACACCACCACCGGCCTGGAATACCTCAAAGTCAGGCCCGGCATGGAGAAGGCGGCCTCGCGCCTGGAGACGCGCCGGTACGCGGCCATGAAGGGCGGCACCACCGAGTTCAACAAGATGGAAGGGATCACCCTGGACCCGGACAACAAGGTGCTCTACGTGGCCATGTCTGTGATCGCCAAGGGGATGAAGGACAACGATGCGACCTTTGACAAGGGCGGCCCCAACCACATCCGCCTGCCGGAGAACAAGGGCGGCACGGTCTATGGGCTGAAGCTGGATGCCAACTACGTGGCGACCAAGATGGAGGGTGTCATCTCCGGGATTCCCAAGACCTACCCAGCGGACAGCCCCTTCGCCGCCAACAAGTGCGATGTGAACGGCATTTCCGAACCGGACAACGTCACCTTCATGCCCGGCTACAAGACCCTGATCATCGGCGAGGACACGGGCAACCACCAGAACGACATGATCTGGGCCTACAACGTGGAAACCAAGGCCCTCACGCGCATCCAGACCACGCCCTTTGGGTCCGAGACCACCTCGCCCTACTTCTACCCGAACATCAACGGCTGGGCCTACCTGATGAGCGTCATCCAGCATCCCTACGGCGAGTCCGACCAGGGCAAACTGCCGGCGGCCGAGGCCAAGCGGGCCTACACAGGCTACATCGGGCCCTTCCCGGCCATGAAGTAGGCGACACGAACCTGAGAGAAGAAAGGGGGGGACAGGCCCAGTGCGTGTCCCCCCTCGGGTTGGGGCTTTCCGAAGGAGACAGGACATGAGTGGCATCAGGCTGGGAGGGATCGTAACCCTCGGGATTCTGCTGGCGGGACTGATCGGGTGCGGCGGCAACAAGACCACGGTGCCGCTGAGCGGTGCTGTGGGCGTGGGCGTGGACATGGATCTGCGCTCCAAGAGCATGGTGAACGAGGCTGCCTACATTCCCCCCATGTGCTGGACGAAGACCGAGGGCGCCAATGGCGCCGTCCACAACGCCTGCTATACCTGCCACACCAAATCGGTTGAGCCCAACTACTCCAACGACCAGGAACTGCAGTTGAGCTATGACTTTCCCGAGTACGCCCGCACCAACCGCTGGTCCAATCTTTTCCAGTCCCGCGAAGCCAAGGTAGCGGCCATCAGTGACGGAGAGATCCTCCAATACGTGCGCCAGAACAACTACTGCGATGGCGCCAAGACCATCCTGGTGGCCGATGTCCTGAAGAACGTGCCCAAGGGCTGGGATTTCAACGGCAATGGCCGGTGGGATGGCTACACGCCCGATGCCTATTTCGCCTTCGATGGTGAAGGCTTCGACAAGCATCCCGACGGGGGCTATACCGGCTGGCGGGCCTTTGCCTACCATCCGCTGCCCAGCACTTTCTGGCCCACCAACGGGTGGGTCCGGCACCTTCGACCTCGCGACCTACAAGATCAATCTGGCCATCGTCGAGGCGCTGATCAAGCGCAGTGATATTCCCATCACCGCAGTGGATGAAAAGCGCTGGGGGGTGGACCTGGACAAGAACGGGTCGCTCGGGCGTGCCACCAAGGTGCACTACGACTGGGCCCCTAAGCAGGGGAGGACCATGTCCTTCGTGGGTCAGGCCGCCCAGGAGCAGGCGGCGGGCCGGGTGCATCTAGCGGCGGGACTCTACCCGGAGGGCACTGAATTCCTGCACAGTGTCCGCTACCTCGATGTCACCCAGGAGGGGGGCATTGCCATGGCTCCTCGCATGAAGGAGCTGCGCTACGCCAAGAAGCGTTCCTGGCTTTCCTACCTGGAGCTGCAGATGGCGGCGGGCGATGAGTTGAAGGAGAAATTTGACTATCCGGATCGCCTCTCGACCTTCATCGGGGATGTGGAGCAGGGACTCAGCAACGGCCAGGGCTGGGTGTACGCCGGGTTCATCGAAGACAGCCGCGGCAACCTGCGGCCCCAGTCCTACGAAGAGACCACCTCCTGCATGGGCTGCCACAGCGGCCTGGGGGTGACGACCGATGGCACCTTCGCCTTCGCCCGCAAGAAGGAGACCCGGGAATTCCAGGAAGGCTGGTACCACTGGAGCCAGAAGCGGCTTCAGGGCGCGGGCCCCAAGGTGGAAATCGAGGGCGTGGGCGTCTATCCCGAATACGCCTTCTACCTCATGTACAACAAGGCCGGAGATGAGCTGCGGGAGAACCGGGAAGTGCTGGAGAAGTTCTTCACCCCCTCTGGCGAGATCAAAACCGACAAGCTCAAGGAACTCAACGACGATGCAACCCTGCTCCTCAACCCCTCGCCTCAGCGGGCCCTGACCCTCAACAAGGCCTACCGGAGCATCGTGACCGACCAGAGTTTCATCCATGGGCGGGACGCCACGGTGACCCCGGTCGCCAACGTTCACAAGATCGTGACCAGGAAACAGACCACCGGGATCGCCAAGGAAGTGAACACCCTGGGCTCCGGGAGTTCGTTCAACGGCCCAAAGATCGCCGCCAATACCGCCGCCACGCTGCCACCCCTTACGGCCCAGGAGGCCACGCAGATCACGGGCACCGGCATGGGCGGCCCCGATGGCAAGGTCTATTCCGTTGCCGCCGATGGCCTGATCTACAAGAGCAGCTACAGCATGGAAGGGGTGGCCTTTCCTTTCCCAGACCGCCTCACCGTGCCCGCCCAGACCATCGTGCCGCTGAGCAAGATCCCCTCCTGCTACAGCTGTCACCGCTTGGACTATGCTGTGCCCGGCGAGAACCTCGCGGGTCGCGCGCTCTACGCCCCCCCCGTGCTGGGCGGCAGCGAGGAGGGCAAGCTCCAGCGCCTCACCGAAGCCAGTGTTCCCGATACCACACCCCGGTGGAATCCCGATGGCAGCCGCCTCGCCTGGGTTTCCGGCGCCCCTGGCAGCACCCACATCTGGGTGATGAACAGCGATGGCAGTGGCAAGCAGCAAGTCACCACCGGCGCGGGCATGCAGGCCTGGCCCGAGTGGAGCCCCGATGGCAGCCGCCTGGTGTACTGGGAGTACGTCGAGGCCACCAAGCGCTATGCTCTGCGGACGATCCGGCCCGATGGCACCTCGATCTTCACCCTGGCTGAATCCACGAACATCCTGGATCGTCCCACCTGGCGGCCCGATGGCCAGTACCTGGCCTACGCCGAGGATCGCGGCGGCGATTGGGATGTCTGGGTCGTGCAGAGCGATGGTTCCAGAGCTTGGCGCATGACCACTACGCCCGCCATGGAAACCAACCCCCTGTGGAGTCCCGACGGGATGAAGATCGCCTACAAGATCGCCGCCTCCGGAGCCTACAACCTCACCGAGGAATACTTCCTGGATGTCTCCGGGGGCTTCGATGCCCCGGTCGTGCTGGCCTGGGATGGGCCCCAGTCCATCCAGATGAGCGGCTGGAGCCCCGACGGCAAGTACATCGCCTACACCGCCGAGGCGGTATCCGGCACCTCGGGCCGGGATCGCGTCAGCTACTTGGCCACCATCTCCGAGGTGTCGTTCTCGGGCAGGATGGCCTCGGCCACCCACTCCGAAGTGCTCTCGGCAGTCACGCTGGGGGACCGGGGCGCAGTCTTCTCCCCCGATGGCCGGAAGGTGGCCTTCTGGGGCTGGGATCCTTCCTTCCGGGCCCTGCTCTGGGTCTACGACCTCCAGACCAGGCAGGTGCAGCGGCTCACAACCGAGGGCTTCGATTTCCATCCCCGCTGGAGCCCCGATAGCCGCAAGATTGCCTTTGAATCGAACCGAGGGGGCAGCCTCGACATATGGATCGTGACCCTGGAGTAGGGGCTCAAACCATTCTTCCCATCGAAGGATCGCCCGAAATGGATTCAGAACCGCTTAGCTGGTTTTCCTGCGTTAAGAAAGTTCCCTTCCGCCAGCACCCCACCGACATCCTGAAGGCTCTTGCCCGCATTGCGACACTTAATTTCGGAGCCACCAGGAAACCGTTTTATCAGGATCCTTATCGCGGGAAATTAGGAATACTGGCGGGCTGAGTATCCAAAACGTCCACTCCCAACCGTTTGCATCATTTCTAGGATCCAGAAAACAAGGCCATCACCTCTCATTGTCCTTCCGTTGCACCACGAAGGTTCCTGCTGAGATTGAGTAGGAGAATGGCTCGGGAGGGCCGGATGAACTCCTTGCTCCAACAGAGCTGAAGGTTGGTGGGGAAAAAACTTATGGCCATCTTCATTCCTTGAGGAACGCCTGCTGCGTGCCGATCAGTTCGACAACGAGGCTGATTAATGGTGGGTGGCTTTCAGGCGTTGCTCGTACGGGGGCTGGTGGGGTTGTTCCTACTGGGCTGCACCGCCTGGGCGGGACCGCCTGAGGAAACGGGTGATTCGCTGCTGCGGAACTGGTCACCCAAGGAATATGGCGCCGAGGCCCAGAACTGGGCGCTCGCCCAAAGTACCGATGGCCTTATCTATGTGGGGAACAATCTCGGCGTAATGGAATTCGACGGCACCCGCTGGCGCTTGATTCCCATGCCAAAGAAAACCACCGTCCGTTCCCTTGGGCTCGGCCAAGACGGTCGAATTTATGTGGGCACCGTGGGCGACCTGGGCTATCTGGAGGGGCGCGGGCAGGGCGAAACGCGCTTCGTGTCACTCCTTCCCAAGCTCGATGCCCGTGCTCGCGAGTTTTCGGATATCTGGGTCACCACACCGACACCTCGGGGAATGCTCTTTCAGTCGCGAGAGTGCCTGTTGTTGTTCGATGGCAACCGCTTCCAACGTTGGCAGGCCGAAACCACCTTCCACATCGCCTTCGTGGTGGACGATCGCATTTTTGTGCGGCAGCGGGAGCTCGGGCTGATGGAATTGCACGGGGACCGCCTGAATCTGGTGCCAGGCGGGGAACGCTTCGCCAAGGAAAGCGTATTCGCCATGCTTTCGATGGGTCCAGGACGGGTCTTCATCGGTAGCCGGAACCAAGGCTGTTTTCTTCTGGAAGCAGGGGCCATGACCCGCTTTCCAACCGAAGCTGATAGCTTCCTGAAGAAAAATCCTCTCTATTCGGGGCTTCGCTTGCAGGATGGCACCCTTGCCCTAGCAACCACAGGTGGCGGGGTGGTGTTCCTGAACCCGCAAGGGCGGATCCGCCACAGGCTCAATCGGGCCTCCGGGCTTCAGGCCGAAAATGTGAAAGCCCTCTTCGTGGATCGCCAATCGGGCCTTTGGCTGGCCTTGGATCATGGCCTATCCCGTGTGGAATGGCCTTCTCCGTTTTCTCAGCTAGATGAACGCCACGGGCTCAAAGGAAACGTTTGGGCAATTCATCGTCATCGCGGCACGCTGTGCGTGGCCACGGGTCAAGGGCTGTTCACCCTTGCGAGAGCGCGGGACCGGGCAATCTTCAAGGCGGTCGAGGGTGTTCAAGTCCAGAACCTCCGTTTCCTTTCAGTGGACGACCATTTGTTGGTGGCAAATGGACAAGGCGTCTTTGAGCTTGGTCCCGATGGCGTGGCGCGCGTGGTTCGCCTTTCGAGCAACGTCGCCATTTCCCTGACGAGGTCACGCAAGGATCCCGCACGGGTGTTCGTGGGGCTCCAGGGCGGGTTGGCTTCCCTTCGCTGGGATGGCACGCGGGGCTGGCGGGACGAAGGGCTGATTCCAGGCTTATCGGATGACTACTATTCCCTAGTGGAGGATGCCCAGGGCGATCTTTGGCTCGGTAGCTCCGCTCGAGGGATTTTTCGCGTGCAATTCCCAGAGGGGTGGACTGGAGGAGCCTCCAAGAAGGTTCAGGTGCAGCGGTTTGATGTCAACGAGGGCCTACCCGCTTCGGTTAACAATCAGGTGGTCGAAATCCAGGGCCAGGTGGTCGCACTCACCGTCAACGGCCTTTACCTATTACACCCGGGGCGCACTCGCTTCGAAGTGGACCCACGGTTCTCAGGACTGTTTGCCGAGGGCACTCGCTGGGTGCAGGCCATCCAAATGGATGACACGGGCCGGATCCTGATGGCCACCACCGACCAGACCCGCCGGGTTTCAGAAGTAGGCTGGGCCCTACCCCAATCGGGCGGCGCGTATAAATGGGACCCCTCGCCCTTCCTGCGCTTCAGGGGCGTGGATATCGTTAGCCTGCTCTGCGAGCCCGATGGCGCACTTTGGTTTGGAGGCCCCACGGGAATGCTCCGATGGGACCCAACTCTCAGCCAGAATGCTGCTGAGATTCCAGCCACCCTGGTGCGGCGGGTGGGTCGGCTCGGGCAGGATTCAGCCCCGGAAGTAACCCAGGGGTCCCAGCTTCCCTACGCAGACAACGCCCTGCGCTTTGAGTTCGCCTCACCCTCCTTCGAGGTCGCAGGGGCGAATCACTATCAGGTGTTCCTGGAAGGCCTCGACAAAACGTGGTCTTCCTGGGGCCCCGAGACCCAGAAGGATTACACCAATCTGCCTCAAGGCACCTACACCTTCAGGGTTCGGAGCAAAGACCTGTACGGTCGGGTTTCAGCGGAGGGGCGCTTCGCCTTCGGAATTCAACCGCCTTGGTACCTCCGGTGGTGGGCGCTCGGAGCTTATTTTGCAGGGTTTTTTGGGTTGATACGCCTGAGCTACCAAATGCGCACGCGGATTTTGCGGGAACGAAATCGGGAATTAGAACTTCGGGTGAACGACTCGACCCTCGAACTCCAGCGCCAAGCCCACGAACTCGCCACAGCCAATGCAGAACTCCGTGCGCTTGATGAACAAAAGAACCAGTTCCTTGGCATCGTCGCCCACGATCTCCGAAATCCGCTTCAGGGAATCCTGATGACGGCTGAAATGATCTACGAAGAGAACGACCCGGAGGAAATCCGCCGGAGAGCTCTGCAAATCGTGAAGCAAGGCACAGGCATGAGCCAACTGGTCGGGCGATTCCTGGATGTCGCGGCCCTAGAGTCTGGCAAAGTGAGCGCCACCCTGGAACAGGCCTCCATGACCTCCCTTGTGAGCGAGGTGGTGGAGCGCCATGCGGCCCGCGCAGAAGAAAAAGACATCTGCCTTGTCCAGATCCTGCCAGACGGCGCATGCCATTGCTGGATCGATCCCAAGCTCACCGGCAACGCCTTGGACAACCTTGTCTCCAATGCCTTGAAGTTCTCGCCGCGTGGCCGAACGATCACCTTGCAAGTCAGCGAATTCCCGGGTGTTGTTCAGGCAAGGGTCGTGGATCAGGGGCCTGGGTTTACTCCTGAAGATAAGGCCAAGCTGTTCGGGCGCTTCACACCCTTGAGTGCACGACCCACCGATGGAGAGAAGTCCGTGGGGCTCGGGCTTTCCATCACCAAACAATTGGTCGAGCTATCCGCTGGACGCATCTGGGTAGAAAGTGAACCTGGGCAAGGCGCTACTTTTTTTGTGGAATTCCCTTCGCACACACCCTGAGTGCTTATGGTTTTTCCTGCGTCTTGAAGAAAATGGCGTCTCTGGATCTTTGCGGCCTGTGCGGAGCTATGCCGACAAAGGACAGGCATCAGCCCTTGCCGATCCCCCACTTCCCGGCACCACCGAGGCCTGCGGCCAGGGTGGCAAGTACGCGGAATAGGGCATTGGGTTGACCCAGCGCCGAAGCTCCGTGGGCCCAGCCTTGTACCAGCGGCCAACCAATCAACGCGAGAAGGACCATCACGGCGGGTAGCATCCACACGCCGATAAGGATCATCGCGCCGCAGATAATTTCCCCCAAGGCGGCACCCAGATGGAGTGCATTGCCCAAGGTGACTGCGCCCCTGGCATGGCGGATGGGGCCAAAGCCTTGGAGCACGGCCAACCCACCCACGCCTATTCGCAGAATCAGCAATGCCCAATCGATGCGGTTCTTCGAGGCAGCCATGGGGCACTCCCGGAAATAGAGAATTGATCCTAGATTTTGCGTTTGATGCTGACAGTAAAAAGCTAAACCACGGAGGCACGGAGAGCACAGAGAAGTCAGGGGGGAAATCCACCAACATTCCGTACTTCAATCTTTCTCCGTGCCCTCCGTGTCTTCGTGGTTCATCTTTGGTTTTTCATTTAAAACTGCATTATCTGGACTGATTGGAGCCCGCATCGAAAACGGCCTTGGGACAAAAATCAGTTGAATGTCCAGCCCTACTTCCCAAACCCAGCGGGCAGCCTGATGCCCAGGTTTTTGACCAGGAACGCCCACATATCCGAGCGCTCGGCGATCTGCTTGCTCGTGGGCTTGCCTGCACCGTGGCCCGCGTCGGTTTCGATGCGGGTAAGGATGGGAGCGGGGCCAGCCTGGGCGGCTTGCAGCGTGGCAGTGAATTTGTGGCTGTGGGCAGGCACCACGCGGTCATCGTGATCGCCCGTGGTCACAAGGGTCGCCGGGTATTTGGTGCCGGGCTTGATCGTGTGCAGGGGGCTGTACTTGATCAGGTTCTCGAAGCCATCCTTGAAGTCGGAGCACATGTAGTCGCTCTGCCAGCCCCAGCCGATGGTGAACCGGTGATAGCGGAGCATATCCATCACGCCCACCGCGGGGATCGCGGCCGCGAAGAGGTCGGGACGCTGGGTGAGGCAGGCGCCCACCAACAGGCCGCCATTGGAGCCACCGTGGATGGCCAGCTTCGCGGGCGAGGTGATCTTCTGGGCCACTAGATACTCCCCGGCGGCGATGAAATCGTCGAAGACATTCTGCTTGGTTTCGCGCTTGCCCTGTTCCCACCAGGTCTGACCGTATTCATTACCGCCGCGGATGCAGGCCAGGGCATAGACGCCGCCCATCTCCATCCACACCAGGTTCGCCACGCTGAAACCGGGACTCATGGCGGCATTGAAACCACCGTAGCCATAGAGAAGCGTGGGATTTGTACCATCCAGGACCAGGCCCTTCTTGTGCGCCAGGAAGAGAGGCACCTTGGTGCCGTCCTTGCTGGCGTAGAAGACCTCTTTCACTTCGTAATTCTCGGGCTTCACCTCGACCTTGGGGGTGCGGAAGACCGAGCTCTTGCCCTTCTTCAGGTCGTAGCGGTAGAGAGTCGGCGGCTGGTTGTAACTGGTGAAGCTGTAGAAGGCCTCGGTGTCTTCGCGGCGCCCACCGAAGCCGGAGAGCGTGCCAATACCCGCCATCTTGACCTCCCGCAGGAACTTGCCCTTCAGATCGTAGAAGCGCACCAGATTGAGGGCATCCACCTTCCAGGTCACGGCCAGTTGGCTGCCGAAAAGGGTGGCACCGGCGATGACGTCCTTGTTCTGGGCCTGGGGGATGAGTTCGCGCCACGCGACCTGAGCGGAATTCTTGAGGTCTACAGCCACGACGCGCTTGCGAGGGGCCTTGCAATCGGTTTCGACGTAGAAGGTGTCACCATCGTTGCCGATCACGCTGTACTGAGCGTCAAAGGCGTCGAAGAGCGGCTGGAAGGCGCTTCCGGGCTTGGTGAGATCCTGCAGCAAAACACAATTCTTGGGGGAATCGCCCTCGTTGATGGCGAGGATGAGCCAGCGGCCATCCTCGGAAACGGCGGGAACGAGGAACCAGTCCGGCTTATCGGGCCTTTCGTAGACGAGGCGATCCTCCACAGCGGCAGTGCCGAGCTTATGGAAACGAATTTTCTGGGACTTATTCACCGCCGTGAGCGCCTCGCCAGTCTTGGGCGCGTCGTAGCAGGTGTAGAAGAAGCCACTACCATCCTTGGTCCACTCGGCGCCGCCGAACTTGCTCCAGGGCACCTCATCCACCAGATCCTGCCCGGTGGCGATATCCCGCACCTTCCAGGTAATCCAATCACTGCCCGCATCGCTAATGCCGTAGGCCAGGAAACGCCCATCCCCGCTGACACTGGTGCCGTTCAGGGCCTTCGTGCCCTTCGTGCTCAGGGTGTTGGGGTCCAGGAGGACGCGCCCCTTTTCCTCCAGCTTCTCGGTCACGTAAAGCACGGATTGATTCTGCAGACCGGAGTTGTGGGTGTAGACGTAGTTTTTCCCGTAACGGCCCGGGGTCCCGTAGCGTTCGTAGTTCCACAGGCGCGTCATGCGTTCCTGGATGCGCGATCGTTCGGGAATGGCGGCCAGATAAGCGCTGGTCACCTCGTTCTGTGCCTTGACCCAGGCCTTGGTGTCGAGGCTGTTATCGTCCTCCAACCAGCGGTAGGGGTCGGGGATTTTTACACCGAAGTAGGTATCCACCACATCCAGCTTGCGGGTGACGGGGGGCGCAGCAAAAAGCGTAGCGGCAGCAAAACAAAGGATCAGCGCGCGAGGCATGGGAACTCCGGAGGTGAAGACACCAGGATAGCGGGGCCCCACCAACAAGCGGGAAGGAGCCGCCATATCCTGATCAAGTCTGACCGCGCCGAGTTCACTCGGTTCGCAGGAGCTCGGCGGGGAGCCAACAGCAGCGCCGCGGTGGAGAGCATCCGCAGGTTTCCGAGGGTTTGCGTTGTCCGCTTTAAGCCTTCCATCCCCTTGTTTTCCGGGGCAAGCAACAAGCCAAGCACCGCACAAAAGGAAGGTAGGCTGGACCGAATTATCGACATGAAACATTTCCTGGAGCACGCCCACTCTACTGGAAGACTCCCACCTGAGTGGGCGGCGGGAGATGCAATGACGTGGTCCTGTGTGTGGTTTCGCTTGGCGGGTGTGACCCTCGCGTTGGGTTCTTTTCTGCAGGCCGGGGAAGAGGTAAAGCCCTTGCCCGATCCCAAGATCCTGTTGGAGCGCATTATCGCCACCGCAAAGGCCCTAAAAGTCCGCCGGGATTCTTACCTGTATCTGGAAGAAGCGGTCGAACGGAAGCTGGATCGAAAAGGACTTCCCAAGCAGACGATCACGCGCACCTTCGAGGTCACGATGGTGCCCAATGGCCAAGTAAAACGCTTGTTAGCGGAGAACGGTAAACCCTTGTCCGAGGAGCGCGCCAAGGCCGAAGACAGTCGGATCCTCGCCCAATTGAAGGAGTTGGAGGCCCCATTACCCGAACCCGATGCGAAGAGGAAAGCCAAAGAGGGAAAGGAAATCATGGTCACCATTCCGGACCTTCTTGCGGTGCTCGACTTCGTAAAAATCGAACGCACGAACCACAAGAACCATCCCGTGCTGATGATTGAATTCCGGCCACGAAAGGGAGCCAGCACCTCGGGCTTGGCGCAACGGCTTGCCTCTAAATGGGAAGGGCGCCTGCTGGTAGAAGAAGACACCGCCCAGGTCGTGCAAGCCGAAGGTCGAATGGTGGAAAGTTGTTGGGTGGGTGGAGGCCTGGTGGGTTCCTTGGCACCGCCTTCGACCTTCCATTTTGAGCAAGCCGAAGTGGCCGAAGGCCTCTGGATGCCCATTCGCGGGCAGTTCTCGGTTTTCGCGCGCATCGTTGTGGTGCCCATTCGGATGGAAACGAGCTTCACCTGCAGCGGCTTCCGGCGCTTCGAAGTGGAAGAATCCACCATAGGAAAAGCCACCCTTTCAAAGGCTGAATGATCTTGAATTTGGGAAGGATCCAGCCTTCCAGGCCTCGCCCACGGGATCTCCTTTACCCCTATGCTCAACGGACCCGTTTTGAGGTGAATGCGATGTTTCGATGGCTGGCCCCACTAGGGGATATAGGTCGGCATGGCCACCGTGTCGCAAACCAATAAGCCGTCGAATTGCGCACGGGGGCGGAAGGTATTTTCGATGGTTCCCCAATCCCAGAAGGGCAAATCCATATCAGCCCATGCGGTTCCATCGCTCACGGGTGCATGCAACAGATCCACAAAGGGGAATTTTCGGTGTGCCTGGTAGAACAAGGCTTCCAGGCTATCGGGCCGGGGGGGTTTCACGGCTATGGGTCGCTTTGCATTCGTGCAGGTCGTGCCCCGATACATGTAGAGGCCGATGGTGTAAAGGTCATCCCGATGCCGTTCAGCAATCACCGTACCCATGGAATCCACAAAAAGCCCCATGCCCGAAATGTCGCGAGAGAATCGGTTGGCAATGTGCCCATTGTGAGCCCAAATAATCACCTTCTTCCCCGGATAGGCCTTCGTGATCAAGGCCTCCAAATTATCGGCCATCGTGAGATCACGCCCGCTCATTCGATCATCGGAAAGCTTCTCATCCAGGTAATCGAGAGTCATGCGGATGGACCACGCAGCCTGGCGGGCCACGATGGGAATATCGGGCCGACTGGCGTAGGCTGCGTCCAATTCGGTCCGGTGCGCGTCCAGGAAATTGATCAACTTCGTGTAGCCCGCTTTGGATTCTGCCTTGTGAGCATCAAGAAAGGACTGATAGCCCATGGTTTGGAAGGCCTGGGTGTACTGCTTATCCAGGGCTTCCACCTCAACGGCATAGGTGGGATCCACCTTTGCCACCACATCCCTCAAAAACGCCGGGCGACGCACGAAGTTGCCCGTGCTCTGCTTCATGTCCACACCCGCCAGAATCAGCGGGCGCGCAGTGCCCGCCTGGGACACGAGGTAATCGAATAGGGGCAAGGTTTCCTTTGTCCACCAGACCCCATAAATGGAATTCATCATGGCCGTCTGGCCATTCAAAGAGCCCAGCCGTTCGTTCGTATCCCAGCACTGATAGATGCAGGATTCAAAGGCGATCACATCGAATCCCATCTCCTGATGCAGGAACCGAATCAGTCGAGCCTTCATGGCATCGAAAGTGCCCACGCCATGACTGCTCTCCCCCAGTTGCACGATGCGACGATTCCCAAGGATCGGTTTGAGGAACTGCAAATCACTGAAATCTGTATCCATTGGATCCGACGTTCGAATCGCATGATGGTTGGCCTGGATCCAATTCTTCCAGGCATCGGGGACCTTTGCGGCACGGGGATCTTCCACGATTTCACCCACCATTTTGGGCGGGGGCTCGGGAGTCACCGTGGACGCTGAACCCTGCGAAGACGCGCTTCCACCGCAGGCCTGCAGCAAGAAGACCAGCAAGAAGAGGAGAGCCAAACGAAGATGGCGCATCACGGGTTCCTCCCATGAATTCGGGATTAGAAGAAATGCATTTCGGGAGTTCGATTTGTCATCGATTGTCGCGGAAAAGGACTCGTGATGACAAGGCAAGGCCCGTGAGCACGATGAAAAATGCCAGCGTCAATGAGACCACCAAGCCCACCACATCCACCTTGGCGCCCATCCGCACGAAGAAGATCGTTGCCCGCAAAGGGATTGGCAGATGGGATGGAAATCTCGAAGAGGGGAAAGCTTTCCGATTTGCGCTCAGTCAACCCCGTAGGAATCCCTTTACAACCAGTCCGGCCGCTCCCGCAAGAACCACGGACATCAGCGTTCCAAGCAAAAAGTATTCGGCAAAATCCCGATCCTCCAGAGATTTAAAACGGGCCATGGTCTTGGCGGTGAGCACAAAAGCCAGTGCTGCATATTGGGAACTCAGCACCAGCGTGAAGATGATGACCCGCTCCAGAACACCAATAAGGCGGCCGCGCTTGTATTCCACTTCCGCTTGCTCGGACGCAAGAATTCTGTTTTTTGTCGGCACTTCCACCTCATCGGGGTGAACATCTTTCGGCCTGAGCCTCATGCGTTCAATGACCCATCGGATCATGGCATTCGCCTCGTTCATGCACAGCAGGAGCCCAGCCATCACCACGAGAATGGAATACCAAGGCGCCTTGGCCATGGGGGCCAAGGGGGCAAACCCCGTGCTCCAGGCCAGCAGCCAGGGGCGATGATCCCGAGCCACGAGCCCGCTCCAAGGTGAACCCAGAATCGTGGCCAGGAAGAGAAGCGCCAGTGTCATCGTCATGCGAAGCAGCTGGAGATCGACCTTTCGCCGTTGTTCCCGATTCCACCAAAGCCAATGAAGTGCGGCATGGGAGGCACTCAAGACTCCGACAAGCCATGCCATGTCCAGGTTGATGCCCTTGGTCAAGGCCAGCGCGAACACCATCTGGAGCGCCCACGACAGAGCAGCTTCTTGGCCTTTGATGGGGCGATCCAACAGCAGCAGCGGCAGGCGAGAAAGCAGCGTGATCGCAATCAGGGCCAGGGTCAGGGTGCTCATGACTGGAGTTCCTGGTTGATCCAGTTGGCGGCTTCCTGAGTCATGGTCCGGATGGGGTCCAACGCACCCGCATGGAGGTTCTTGTAAACGGCGGCGGGCGTGATACCCAGTTGCTCCGCAATGCTCTTGGGCTCCACGCCTGCCAGCACCTTCAAGAAAACTTGAAAGCGGTTTCGCTTCCAGGTCCTCATCTCATGGGAAACCAGGGCGAGGCCTGATTCGACCCAGGCTGGTACGGGTTTTTGATGGTGTCCAATTTGAAATAGTCGTTCGGATTTTTTGAAGTCCGAATCGAAGGCCGCCCTCGCCACATGGAACGCAGGACCATCCATGCCCAGGGCTTGCTGCGAATTGATCGGCGTTTCCAAAGGACCGATGCCCACGGAAAAACGGATTTTCGCGGGGTAGAGGCGATCCAGGATGGTCATGAAGTCCAGGAATAATGGCCCAGCATCTCGATAGACCGCTTGGAATTCATCACCCAGCGTGATCGTGCAGGGCGAAATCCTGCCGGGGCTTTGCGATTGGTTAACCTCATCCAGCGTTTGCTGGAAACGCTCTTGAAACAGCGTTCGCCCCTTCAAGCCCCGAGAGTCGATCACATCGCCAATTACGCAGATGACATTCATCCAATTGCATCCTTGTCATAAAACCAAATTGGTTGGTTTTAAAATTCTGAACGGATTTGGTTGAGCGGTCACCTTTGGATTCGGGCTGCACTTTAAACAACCAATTTGGTTATTTTCTAAGAATACAACCGAATTGGTTATTTCGACATCACCTCAACCCCATTCACCCTCCAAACGGAATCATCCTTGGGTGTTTTCAGGCTGCACTCCGACGCACCCGTGGGTCCTGACTCATCTTCCCTTCCAAAGATCAAAGGGCCGCGTTCCGATGAGAAAACTGATGTGCCGATCGGTCTGCCGGGCACCCGTGGCGAGTTCCTTCGTGATCACTTTGCCCCCAGCTAGTTCGACATAGAGGCTCTTGAGCACGCCACGCAGGACCAGGCCGTAGCCATCCATGCGGAGCCCCTGTTCCGGGTGGCGATAATCCACGGCGATCCGAGCCCGGTCGAAGCGGGGCACGCATTGAATCGCCACGCCGAACAGGGTCGTCGCCGTGAAGGGCAGCCCCAAGCGAAGGACACCGAAGTTGGGCGCCAGGTAATAGGCGCTGCGGGTTCCGATGAGCGAATCGGCGCCGCCAACGATGAACCAGCGTGGCGCAGGAGCGTGGTCCTGAATGCCTGTCTCCGCATCCAGATCCAGCCCAAACGGAACCCAGGAAGCCTCCGGAGGCGTCCAGAGGTGGCGCACCCGAAGGTAGCCCGTGGTAAAGGCGGGGCGAGGTTCGGTGGGGAAGCCGCGCACCCAGGTCGTCCGAACCATCAGGCCCCGGGTTGGCAACGTGTGCGAATCAAAGGAATCCCACTCCGAGGCCAAGCGGGCATAGGTCGCGCGATTCGTTTCGCTGCCGATGTTCAGAAGGGTGGTGCGATCCTCAGTGCGCCCGAGATCGACCTGGACCAGGCCTCGGTCTTCCATGCCGTAGCGAAGCTGGGTGCGGAATCCGAAATCCCCCTTTTGCACCTTATCGCCCAAGGGCAACCACTGCTTTTGCAGGGAACCTGCCAAACCGAAGCCTAGGCGCGGAAAGACACTGAAGGTGCGCATCATCTGCCCTTGCAGGCGGGTTTGTAGGCTGTTGATGGCGCCGTGCAATTGCAGTGGAGAACCGGATCCCAAGAAATTGGGAGCTGTCATATCCAAGGCGAGATGGCCACCCCAGGTGCTCTCGTAGGCGAGGTGGGGCGAAAATTCCAGACTCGGCGCGCGATCGGGATTCAGGTCCAGTACGAGGTTGCCGTCTTCCTGGCGCAGATCCGGCCGGAGGCGCGAAATGCCGAAGCGAGTCGCGGCTCGGGCTAGGCTTTCTTCCAGGGAAGACGTTCGAACGGGACCGACCCGAATGGGCGCCAGGAATCGACCCAGAGGGGCCTGCAGGGTTGGATCGGCACTCCGGATTTCCGTGATCCGAGGCTCCCGAACACGCAACACCAGCGTGCCATCTTCCCGGAAGCCGCTACCTTGAAGATCGAGAATGGGCGCATCCCCGAGAATGGCCTCCATCAGCAGATCTTCGATGGCCCGGCTCCAAGCTCCCTCATGGAAAGGGCGCCCAACCTCAAGACCAAAGCGCGTTTTCAAGCCATCCCGCACCCGCGCCTTCGCCTCCGTTGGCCAGTCCGAAGGCAGGTCCAGTTCCAACCGCGCGATGGTACGAGCGGGGCGCAGCCGAAGGATGGCCCGGCCTTCTGTCGTATCGGGCAGCAGCAGCTCCGCCTGCGAGATGGGCAAATCCCGATGGGCCCGCCGCACCAATCGATAGAGGCTTCGGTGCGTGAGAGCACCCTGCGGGACTGAATTCTGGAGCCAGGCAGGAGCCCCCGCCACGCCATTGGCCTCCAGGTCCACGCCGGAGGCAGCGATGGCACTTGATTGGGCGCCGTAGACGAGGCCCTCCAGGGCCTCGCGGTTCAACTCGAAGGCCTGGCGCCCCACGTTAACAAGGGCGTCCACCTGGTGAAAAAAATCAAACTCTTCCGCCACTGTGAGGTCGGGACGGACCACAAGATCGGCCTGGGCCGCGCTATGGGCCTCGGTCTGGGCCATGGAGAGATCCAGGGAAGCATCGAGCAGGGTGGCTAGATTGGTCTTGGGCAAGGCGCTCCAAGGCCGGCCAATGGCCACGCCGACCTGGACCATCCCCGGAAAAGCCCGGCGCGAAGTCAGGATGGGCAGATTCTCAAAGGGACCGCCATCCACGAATTGGTGCCCATCGATGAGCACCGGCTCGAAGATCCCTGGGAGGCAACTGCTCGCCATGACCACATCAACGAGAGAGCCCTGCGCAAAAACCTGACCTCGCCCTGCGGTCAGATTGCTGGTGACGACCCGCAGAGGCATTCGCAACTGGTTGAAATCACCGCCCGCCAACCAAGAGGCCCGCCCCAGCAACGGCATGAGGCTCGCCCGATAGCGCCGGCTGCGCGTGCCTCCGGGCATGAGGTCCAGGTGCCCATTGCGAAAGGTGATCCCGAAAGGCGAGGCATGCTGAATCTCGTCTTCCGAAAGAGACCAACCCGCTTCACGCATGCGGTCATCCAGGGCCGTGCCGAAATCTCGGTGCTTAAAGATGCGCGCGATGCCCTCCGCGGAAAATCCAGAAGCATAGAGGCTACCCATCAGGCTTCCCGCCGAGGTTCCCGTGATGGCATCCACCGGCAGGTTTTCCTCATCAAAGCCCTGCAGCACCCCGAGATGGGCGAGCCCCTTGGCGCTGCCGCCTCGAAGCGCCAGGGCCAGGGGCTTTTGGCCGGGTAAACGGTACTCGGTGTGAAACCGAAACCGATAATCCGGCTCGCGCTTCACCAACTGAATTGATTTTGGGTGAGGGGCCTGCGCCACCGCCGGAGCGCCGATAAGACCAGCCCACAGCAGCGGAGTGCCAATCCATTCAAACAGGCACAGACGAGGAAGAACTCGGGCCATAGCGAAAACCTCGAACAGGATTTACTAGCATGACGGATTCGCGGAGCGGAAAACCCTCCGAGAATCGCCAACCCTCGAGGAATTCGAGAAGCGACTGAACACCAAGGACGTACGGAGACCTAGAACCTGACAAGGGTCTGAAGGCTTCCGGACCACATTTTGAACTGGGTCTCCCGCTGGCCCCAGGCCAGATCGGCCCGCAGAGAGAACCGCTTTGTGATGGGAAAATGGCTGGTGGTGCTGACCAGCAATTCGTTCGACTTCGGATAGCTCGTTTCCAGAGTCGCAATCATTCCCGTTGAATGTCGGCCTCGCCCCCCATGGATGGTGCTCGTGGTGAAAGTGCTTCCGCCGGGTTGCAGGGAATCGAGGACACCCTGTCCCCATGCGATGCGCAGGCTGTGCCAGCGTTCCAGGTTGTGGGCACCCCAACGCAGGTCCGTAAGGAATCCGGTTTCCAAACTTTGCCCAGGCAAATAGCGCATTTGTTGGATTCGCGCCGAGGCGCTCCAGACCTTCCCCAACCAACTTGGTCCGGCCTGCAACATTGTGGTGGAAGCACCACCGCTAAAGCGATTCCAGGCACCCGCCATCCCCAAGCCCCAGGAGTCCGAGATCCCCATGTTCAGATCCACATCCCCCCGAAACCGAGGCAAAAAATCGGCACCGGCACTCGTGCTCAACCCCGCCCATATCCAACTACTCTCACCAAAACCAAATTCCTTGCCCACGGTGAGTTGGGTACCTGTTCCTTCAGGACGCTGGGTTCCCACGGCGGAGAAACTCCAGGGCCCCTTGTCATCCCGAAACCACTCTCCGTTCAGGATCCATCCCTTCCGGGTGCCTGTAGTGTCTGAATAGTTATCCGTGAAGGTGCCCAGTCCAACCCTGCCGATGGGCCGTTCCGAAGCATCCTCTGCCATCAAGACAGCACCCACGAGAAGGATTGGCATTATGGATTTGTGCATGGGAACCCTCCGGCGCCACAAAAAAGGGTCGCGGAAGGAAGCGCTTTTGCGCGTTCCCTCTGCGACCCATCCTCTTGAATTCAGCGGCCTCGACCCTTCTGGGCACCTTGGCTGCCACTGCGGCTGCCTGCCGCCGCAGTTCCACAACTGCCATCACGCTTGCGAATCTGGGTACCGGTGCCTGTGCAGGTTCCCGTGCCGGTGCCGTCACGCTTGCGGAGTTGGGTACCGGTTCCGGTACCGGTGCGGGTTCCAGTGCTCTGGGCCGCCAAGGGCAAGGCCAGAAGCAGGGCAGTGAGGAAAGCGGTGGTCTTCATGAGAGCCTCCAGGCTGTCGGTGCGGTTCCTTCCGCACAAACATGAGTCCCGGGTTCCGAGCCGAAGTTATAAACACCCGCCGAGTTGCAGATCTATCGGGCTAGTGGACAGAAACCCTAGGCTAGGCGACACCCAGGGAAGCCCAGCGCCCTAGGGTTTTCGCGGCTTCTTGAATGGAGTTGGGTAAGGGATTCCAAACCCGTCTGCCTCCGTGCGGCAACACCCTGCGGGCGACGCTTCCCCGCCCTCGGCCTACCGAAGCTTGAGTCCAGAGTTCCTGTAGCACTTGGCCCGCTTTGGCCTGAATCAGGCCTTTGCCTTGAGGCAGTCGCGGATGGCCTCAAGCCGATCCACGATGGCAGCCAAGGCAGCAAAAAAGAACGCACCCACAATGCCGCTTAGGCCGATTACCCAGGCTCTCAGTAGTATGGAGCTGCGCTCCGTGGTGTTGACCAGAAAGATGACGCCTTCCAAACGTTCCTCGGCAGGAGGAGCGCTGAATGCAATAAAGAGAGCCACCGCAAGGCTGAGAGCGGCCACCACGATCGAAAAGACGTTAAGAGCCTTCTTCACAAGAGCCTCCGGAGTCGGCGTTAGCAGGTTGGGTGATTTGGGGCTGGGGCGCTGTCGCAAAACAACCTTGCTCCCTAGGGGGCTTACTGTTTTTCACCAAGCTTGTAGATGGCATCGGACATGGCAACGCCACTAGCCGTGACCGAACCTTGGTTGAGGTAGATCTTGGGTTTCCCAGCATCCTCAACGATGGCGATACTCGCGCCAGCGGAGAGAAATTCCTTCCGCCCCACGATAATCAAACGCCCCTTGAGCATCTTGATTTCGACGGGGTTGGTGGCCCAGACAACCCTGGAATTACTATCGACCGTAACACCTGCGGCTTCTAGAGCCGCCTTCATGCCGGAATCGCGGCAAGAGACCGTGCCACCGCTCGCCGTGGCGATGATCTTAATGAGTTTGGCCGCCACCTCGGGAGGCAGATCCCCGGCTGGCAACCACGCCGAAAAACTTCCAAGCATCAAGATAAGGACTGCGGCTTTCAGCTTCATGGGATCCCCCTGCTGCAGTTCCTCTTCGGGTGATTGTCAGCCAGCCTTGAGTTTCAATTTTAAAACAAAAGCACTTCGCATCTCGGAGTTTCTGCCATCGCTTGTTTCATCTTCATCGCTGGCATTGCTGCGCTACTGACCAAGGGCAAGGCTCTAAACGCTTACACAGCCCGAAAAAATGTTACTGGTGGATTTCTGCTACCTAACGTAATGCGGTATCCATGTGCAACATGCGGGTCAATCAAAACCTGAGCGACGGGCAGCCCGACAAGACCTCTCATCCCAAACTCTATCGCTCTCGATATTCCAGATTGCATCCACACTAGCGGCCAAGTCCAAGCCCCAATTATCGTGATCACGCTACCTCGCCATTCTCGAAAGCCCTGGCACCCGGCTAAGAATCATCTACGGAACCCCAGATCACCATCCGGATCTGGTCCTCCCTGCCGGTTCATATCCGAGACTTGCAAGGTAATGACCGACAACGTTGCCCAGCACCGGTTTAACAATCAATGAAGCACCCCTGGCTCGCGCAAACCATAGATCAACAATAGTTTGCGCGGTTACCGAGGGTAAGCCCAGCCCACACGCCAATCAGAAGCACTCCGGCAGGATGTTGTTAACCGGTGCAAAAAGGAGTCGGCCAAAACGTCCTGGGCTGCCACGGTCCCGGGAGCTGGCAGTCCGGGCAGGGCGCCCCTAAAGGCCCGCAAGTAGGCCGACAGAGTGGCTTCGTCGGCGAGAGGCCTACTTGGCGATCAAAGCCCGACCTTCACCCTCGGCAAAGGCAAGGAGAGATGCAAGGGCCGGTGATGGTTCCCCCTTGGTGAGCAGGGTGATGGGGCGCCCAACTTCGGGGGTTACCGGGCTACTGAGTTTCTGGGCAGTCATGGCGGACAACGGACCGATCCCGATGGAGCCTGGGTTAGCCACAAGGGTGCGAATGATGTCAGGGGTAGCGCCAACCCAACGTGCGTTTGCGGCAAACGCAGCACCATCCAGCATCTGTCCCTGAAAAACCTTGTTGGTGCCTGGCACTTTATCCCCAAGCACGACCATCACCGGCAGATCGGGCCCGCCGAGTTCCTTCCAGTTAGTGGTACTCCCGGTAAACAGCGACTTGATCTGGGCTTTATCGAGTTCGAGAAATACGAGATCACCGTGGAGAAATACGTTGATCTTATCGAACCCAATGCGCCGAGCCTTAAAGGTTCCAGGTTCGATGCCGACATGGCCCTTGCTCGCCATCAGCTCGTACCAAGCCTCGGGGCTCAGCCCGGCAGCAGCAGCATCGACTTCGCCTTTCTGAAGGGCCACCAGCGCCAGCTCTGGACCGTTCTCGCGAAGATCGAGCTTGAGCCCCGATTTGGTTTCGAAGGCTGGCTTGATGCGCTTGAAAATGTTCTCCATGGGCGCGGCGCCACCATCGATTCGGATAGCCTGCGCCCCAAGCTGCATGGCACATATCAGGAAAAGAACGAAGCCGCGCATGTAACCCCCCGCGAATTTCCGAATGGTTCCAAGATGCCTTTTCGACGGGGCTCGGGGAAATCTTGATTTCTAAAAGTAAGCTCAGCTCCGCTTGTCCCTTCTCAAAACCCCAAACGCATTAACCTCCCTCAGGGGTGAACTTTGGGTGCGCCCAGCTGGACTCGAACCGTTGCCGGCGTTCCACTCGCGCCTGTCTCCACCCCGAAAGCCCACTGGGCTTTCAAGGTAGGGCGCTCGCGGGCCGGCTGCCCCTCGCTGGTCCGAGTCCAGTGCGAAGGTCTTGGCAATG
>JAIFMW010000201.1 GCA_020048105.1 Deltaproteobacteria bacterium
CCCAATTTAGGGGGCTTTGCGGTCTTTCCCTGCTGTCATGCCTACCACTGCCAACGTGGGCCTTCAAGGGAGTCGAACCCTCTTTGCGTAAGCCACCAGGCCTCGCAATCCGTGTGCCGCTCCAGCAGGTTGCCCAATAGGAAAATGCCTCCCACACCCGTCGGCGCCAGCCCTTTCGAAGCCCGAATCTGGGTTCCGACCATGTCGTCAACCCCGCAGCCGCCGCAAGGTAGACAGATAGAATGGATATGCATCTATTGCATATATGGTTAGACTTGTGTCGCAATCCAGGGGTGGGGTTGCGCGAGTTCAACGCCTTCAACCCAGCCTGGAACCCAATCTCACTAAGGGACGGCTGGTGGTCGATACCTACGAAGGGCTTGTTCATGACTTCAAGTCAGGTGATGCCTTTTGACACTCCGCTTGTTCCCCTCATGGATGACGCTGATTTGAGAAGAATCGAATGAAGAACCAACAGCAGATGACACCCAACCCGGCTTCCCACCTTCGATACCTTTTTCGCTATCGGTGGCCGAGGGTTGTGCTGGCATGCCTCCTGCTTTATTCGATACCGACCCTTGGTGCGGAGGTCGTGAAAATCGGAGTGTTGGCTTTCCGCCCAAAACCCCAAACTTTAGCGCAATGGCAGCCTTTGGCGGTCGCGCTGAAACAGGCCCTGCCCAGCCATGATTTCGTGGTAGAGGCTCTTACCTTTCAAGAGTTGGATGAGGCTGTCGCGCAGCACAGGGTGGATTTTGTTCTCACCAATCCGGGGCATTATGTGAGGTTGGCCCAGGGCGGCGGGGTGGTCGCGCCACTGGCGACCCTGGCCCTCAAGGAAGCAGGGCAACGAACTCCCTTTTTCGGCGGAGTCATATTCACTCGTGCGGGGCAAACGGCCATCGCCACGCTGAAGGATCTCAGGGGCAGGACGATCGCCTCACCCAGCCCGGAATCCTTTGGTGGATATCAGGCGGAGGCCTTCGAACTTAGTCAGATCGGGATTCCCCTTCCCCAAGAAGCTAGGCTCATTTTCACGGGTATGCCTCACGACACCGTTGTAGAGGCCGTGCTTTCGGGCCGTGCCGATGTCGGATTCGTACGCAGCGGCTTGCTGGAAGGCATGGCTCGGGATGGCAAACTGAATCTTCAGCAGATCAAAGTCATCAACCGTCAGAATCCCTCGAATTTTCCAGTGCAAGTGTCCACTCGGCTATATCCGGACTGGGCTTTCAGTTCCCTTCCCCAGGTTGATGAGATTTTGGTTCGGCAGGTCACCGCGGCCCTTCTCCTGATGGAGGATAATTCCGCCGCTACGACCGCCATGGGTATCAAGGGATTCAGCGTTCCCGCCAATTATGATTCGGTGGAAACGTTGCTGCGAGTGTTGCGCTTGCCCCCTTTCGACGCCGCGCCCCCCTTCACCCTCAAAGACGTCTTGACCCGCTATTCCTGGCAGATCAGTGGGGCGTTGCTGGTCGCAGGGCTCTTCACGTGGCTGTTCGTTCGGTTGCAGATGAGCAATAGGAAGCTTGCGACAGCGCAGCGCCTTGAGCTTCTGCAGCAACATCAACTGGAAGAGCGCGAGGAGGCCTTCCACACCCTGGCGGATTACGCCTACGACTGGGAACTCTGGGAAGACCCAGGTGGTGCCATCGTGTATTGTTCCCCCTCCTGCGAACGCATCACGGGTTACACACCAGACGCCTTCAAAGACGACCCGGGCCTGCGGGAGCGCATGCTGCATCCCGAGGATCACGCGAATTGGCAGGCACATCAGGCGAGGGTACATTCGGCTACCGGAGTAGCCCTGATGAAGGGTGAGGAACTCGAATTCCGGCTGTTCCGGCCCGATGGCGACATCCGCTGGATCGGTCATGTCTGCCATCCCATCCACGACACGACAGGCCATTACCGGGGCCACCGCATCACGAACCGCGACATTACCGAGCGCAAGCGGGCGGAGGAAACACTGCACCACGAACGCCAACGCCTGGTGAGCATCATTAATGGCACGAATGTAGGCACCTGGGAGTGGAATGTTCAAACCGGGGAGACCCTTTTCAATGAGCGCTGGGCGAACATCATCGGTTACACACTCTCAGAGATTGTTCCAGTATCCATTGCAACCTGGATAAAATTCGCGCATCCGGAGGACCTGAAGGCCAGTGGCGAACTGCTGGAAAAACACTTCCAGGGCGAGCTTGATTTCTATGACTTCGAATCGCGGATTCAGCACAAGGACGGACACTGGGTTTGGGTGCTCGACCGGGGCCAGGTTTCAACCTGGACTGAGGACGGGAAACCCCTGTTGATGATGGGGACCCATACCGACATCACCGAGCGCAAGCAGGCAGAAGAAGCATTGCGCGAGAGTGAAGAGCGTTTCAAGGCACTGCACAACGCCTCGTTTGGGGGGATTTCTATTCATGACCGAGGACTAATCCTTGAATGCAATCAAGGACTTTCCGTAATGACCGGCTATTCGCGGGATGAACTGATTGGCATGAATGGGCTGTTGCTCATTGCTCCAGATTGGCGTGAGTTTGTAACTAATAAAATTGTTTCAGCTTTTGAACTACCTTATGAAGCCATGGGGATTCGCAAGAATGGTGAAATTTACCCCATGCAGTTAGAAGCACGGAATATTCACTACCTAGGTAAAAATGTCAGGACAGTGGAATTCAGGGACATCACGGAGCGTAAGCAGGCCGAGAGCGAGAATCGCCAACTCCAGGCCCAGCTTCACCAATCCCAGAAAATGGAAAGCCTCGGCACCTTGGCTGGGGGCGTCGCCCACGACATTAACAATGTCCTGGGAGCCATTCTTGGCCTAGCCTCGGCCCACGTCGGCACCCAGCCCAACGGCAGCCCCCTTCACAAGGCCCTCGACACCATCTGCAAGGCCGCCGAACGCGGCGGCAAGATGGTCAAGAGCCTGCTGAGCTTTGCCCGTCAGAGTCCTGCTGAGGAACATGAATTTGACGTGAACGCGATTCTTCGGGAGCAGATCAGCCTGCTGGAACGCACCACTCTGGAGAAGGTGCGCCTGGAGATCGATCTGGAAGCTGGCCTGCGGCCCATGCTGGGCGACGCCAGCGCCCTGACCCACGCCTTCCTGAACCTCTGCGTCAACGCAGTGGACGCCATGCCCGAGAACGGCACTCTCACCCTGCACACCCGCAATGTGGACAACGACTGGATCGAGGTGGTGGTGGAAGACAATGGCATGGGCATGCCGAAAGATGTCATGGAGAAGGCCATGGAACCATTCTTCACCACCAAGGAAACCGGCAAGGGCACCGGACTGGGCCTGTCCATGGTCTTCAGCACCGTAAAGGCCCACCGGGGGCAGATGGCTATTGAGAGCGAACCGAACAAGGGCACCCGCGTGAGGCTGCGCTTCCCTGCCTGCCCGCCAGAAGCCTCGCCCCAGACGGAACCGGCGGTGGCCGAGGCCACGCTGGCCCCCCATGGATCCCCGAAGGTGCTGCTTATTGATGACGATGACCTGATCCAGAGTTCTGTTCAGGCGATCCTGGAAGTCCTGGGCTACACGGTGGTGAAAACAGCCATGAGCGGTGAAGAGGCGCTGGCCCTGCTCGCAGCAGGGTTCGAGCCCAACCTCGTCATCCTGGATATGAACATGCCGGGGTTGGGCGGGATTGGGACGCTACCGCGCCTGCGCGCATTGCGCCCCGAAGTGCCCGTCCTGCTGGCGACGGGCCGGGTCGACCAAACGGCCCTGACCCTGGCTTCTGCGCATCCGGGCGTCACCTTGATGCCCAAGCCCTTCGGATTCACCTTGATGCCCAAGCCCTTCGGATTACGGGAACTCCAGAAACACCTCGAAAGCCTTGGGCTGGGTTAAGAGGCTTCACTGAATCGTGTGGGTAGAACCTCAGCATATGGCTTGGTCAACCGAAACAAGGATAGGCCGTGCTCCAGGGTGCCTGAGAGGATGCCGTCACTCACAACGGTCTGGGAGTGCCGAATAGAGACCCCACACCGGTTTGACTGCTTGCAGATCTCAGACACTTGCATTGACACTGGAACTGGAGGATCACTTGGCCCGCCGTCCCTGCTGCAAACGAGTCGAGGAAATGCCCGGCGTGAACTATTTTAAACCTCGGGCCGTGCTCCTCTCGGCATTGGAGGAGGTTCTTCTCTCGGTCGAGGAGTTGGAGGCGCTTCGGCTAGCCCACAGGGAGTCTCTGTACCAGCAAGAGGCTTCGGCACGAATGGGCGTCTCCCGAGCGACCTTTGGCCGCGTCCTGGACGCCGCGCACCGCAAGGTCACAAAGGCCCTGGTGGAAGGCTGCGCCTTGCGCATAGAAGGCGGATTTTTCTGCATGATCGGCCCGGAACGCTGCGAGCGATGCCTAGCCAAGGCCGCTGCCGCTGAAGGCGAGATTTCCCCCTGCGACGCTTGTCCCGTAAAGGCCCGCTGATTAGACCCGCTCCAGCCTGTCCTGCATGATTCTCATGATCTCAAGAGCTGCAACTACGGTTTCTGTGGCCAGCCAACAGACCTCTAGGTGACGTTTAGGTTTGGAAGTACACGCTTTACCTCATAATCGAAGAGTAGGCTCGTTTCAATCCGGGCCACTTCGGGTCGAGCTGTAAAGGTATCCAGGGCTAGGTCCCGGAGATGCGCGGTGTCCCGGACCGCCACATGCACGAGGAAGTCCTGGGCTCCGGAGAGATGGAAAATTGCCAGGACCTCGCGGAGAGACATGGCATGGTCCCAGAAGTCTTTAAAATCCTTGCGGCTGTGTTGGTGCAAGCGGACGGCCACCAGAGCCTGGAGCCCGATCCCCATGGCTTCCGGGGCCACCCAGGCGTGGGCTTCCCCGAGCACCCCCTCCGCACGGAGGCGTTGCACTCGGGTTAGGCAACTGGAGGGTGCCAGCCCCACGGCGGCGGCCAGTTCCTTATTGGTCATCCGGGCATTATTCTGAAAATGATTTAAAATTTCGTGATCTATTCGATCCAGATCCCATTTCATGTCGATCCCCCGAAAACGATTCGATAGCAGCAAATTCACATGAATCCTACCCTCTATTGGACAGCTTTCAACGTGTCCCGTGGAGGATCCTTTGACCCAGAACAAGCATTCCGTGAAACCCCAGACTTCGATTTTTTCGAAGGGCTACGATCCCCAGCGTTCCGAAGGGGCAGCTGTACCGCCGGTCTTTCGTACATCGACCTTTCTTTTCAAGACCGCAGAGGATGGCAAACGGGCCTTTGAAATCGCCTATGGACTTTCTCCGATGAAGGAGGGCGAAAGCCCAGCCCTCATCTACACCCGAGTAAACAACCCCAACACCGAAATCCTTGAAGAAAAGGCTACCTGTTGGGATGGTGCCGAGGAAGCGGCCGTCTTTGGCTCCGGAATGGGAGCCGTGAGCAGTACCTGCCTGGCCTTCCTGCGCCCTGGCGACACCCTCGTGTTTAGTGATCCGGTCTACGGCGGCACCGAGTATTACTTCCGTCACATGCTGCCCCTCTTCGGTATCAAGACGAAGCACTTCCCCGCAGGCGCCACCAAAGCTGAAATGGAAGCCCTTCTGCAGGGCGATCCCACGGTCAAGGCGATCTTCCTCGAATCCCCGGCCAATCCCACCATTATGCTCTCGGATATCGGTGCCGCCCGCGAGCTCGCCGACCAGTATTCCACCCCTGACCACAAGATCCTCGTCATGGTGGACAACACGTTCATGGGCCCCATATTCTCCAGCCCCCTTGCATTGGGTGCCGATCTCGTGATCTATTCCGCCACCAAGTTCTTCGGTGGTCACTCCGATCTCGTCGCCGGTATCACCATGGGTTCCAAGGCCCTGATGGCTCAGGTCAAGGTCTTCCGCACCATCCTGGGTTCCATCGCGGATCCTGACACCACATGGCTCATCCATCGTTCCCTGGCCACCCTGCAGATCCGCATGGAGAAGCAGCAGGCAAGTGCCGTAAAGATGGTGGACTTCCTCCTGTCCCACCCCATGGTCTATGAGCTTTCCTATCCGGGCCTGCCCCAGATGGGCGAAAGGCAGCTCGAACTCTGGAAAAAGCAGTGCACAGGCACGGGTAGCCTAATTACCTTCAAGGTCAAGGGTGGCGAAGCGGAGACCTTCCGCGTGCTCGACGCCATTGAGCACATGAAACTGGCTGTGAGCCTCGGCGGCGTGGAAAGTTTGATCCAGCACCCCAGCACCATGACGCACTCCGATATGACCCCTGCCGAGAAGGCCCACGCCGGAATCACGGTGAACATGATCCGAATCAGTGTCGGACTCGAAGATGTGGACGACCTCATCGCCGATCTCAAACAAGCCCTGGCGAAGATCTAACTAAGACAAAGTCGCTAGAGGGCGCCTCGGTCCTGTGACCGGATGGCAGAATCTTGCAAATCAACATATCAATTCCCGGTCCCTTTCTGGCCCTTCCGGTGCCTTGAAGGGAGCCGGGCTTATCAATGGGAAGGGTCAGGCCCGGCGCCACTCAAGGCTGGCAAAAGCTGAGTGGTTGTGGATGCTTTCAAAATTTTCCGCATGGACATGGAACCAGGCAATCCGTGGATCCTCCTGAAGTTTGGCCGCGACATTCCTCGCCATGTCCTCGACAAAGACTGGGTTGTCGTAGGCCTGCATGGTGACGTAGCGTTCATCCGCGCGCTTCAGAAGTGGATAGACCGGCGAGGATCCCGAGGCCTCGGCCACGGCAATGAGTTCCTCAATCCAAATCAGGTGAGGATGTTGGGCTTCATCCAAGGTCGATCTAACCTCAATGGTGATCACACCCCGCTGGTTGTGGGCACCGTAGTCGCTGATCTCCTTGCTGCACGGACAGAGACTCGTGACGGGGACCTTCACGCTGAGCAGGAAATCCAACTCGTCACCCTTGACCTCCCCCACGAACCGACACTCGAAGTCCATGAGTCCTCGCGCATGGCTCTGGGGAGCCCTGCGTTCCAAGAAGTAGGGGAAGGAGAGTTCCACCCGCGAACTCTCCGCATCCAACTTGGCCCGAAGGTCCTTCAGGAGTCGGGGGAGCGTCCGCATGGTGATCTCCCCGTGATGGTGGTTGAGCACCTCCACGAAGCGGCTCATGTGCGTACCCTTAAAGTGATGAGGCAAGTTCACGGACATGGTGATGCTGGCCACGGTCTCCTGGCGCTCATGGGCTTGGTCGAGTACGACGATGGGATAGCGAAGTCCCGTAACTCCCACGCGATCCAGAGCAATGCCCCGGTGGTCCTTGCGGGACTGAACGTCGATCATGGTCACGCCTCATCTCCGGTGAAAACGCACCCGGCCGTGCACGTCTCGCGCACCAACACCTTGGAGAGTTCCGGCAAGATCGGCTTTAGCCGCTGCCAGACCCACTTCGCGAGGTTCTCGCTGGTGGGGTTCTCCAGCCCCTCGATTTCATTCAGGTAGAAGTGATCGAGCTGATCGAAGATGGGCTGGAAGGCCATCTTCAGCTCCGCGAAGTCCATGATCCAACCAGCGGGTTCCCTCACTTGGCCCTTGATGTGGATTTCAATGCGGAAGGAGTGTCCATGCAACCGCCCGCACTTATGCCCTTTGGGGACATTGGGCAATCGGTGGGCGGCTTCGAATGTGAATTCCTTGAAGACTTCCATGGGTGTCCTTATTCAACGGATCTTGAGGAGTGCGAACGCTGCCCAGCCAAGGCCGTACTCGCGGGAAAAAGAAGGCTTCCCATCACCACCCCAGACTCATCAGAGCATCCATCGCCATGTGCAGGAAGGCGCTGCGGATTCGTGACGGTGGCAGTAACGGAGATGTCCAAACATGCGAGCGCTTTCGCGGAATGTAGCAAATAACCATGGTCCTTCATGGTTCAAGGGTGACACAATTTGACCATATGCTCACTATGTGAGGTTGGTTCAATATCAAGAAGGGCTACGCACCTGAATCACGAAACGAATTAATGAGGCATGTAGGAATGCGGAATCACCGATACAACATTCTTGAAGCCATCGTAAAAACGCCTCTGGTTAAGCTTGAGCATTTTGCTCCGGAATCTACATGCCAGATCTTCGCCAAACTGGAATTCCTCAATCCCATGGGCAGCATCAAGGACCGCGTCACCCGCTATATGATCGAGGCCGCAGAACGGGACGGGCGCATCCAGGCGGGCGACATGCTCCTAGAAAATTCCTCTGGGAAAACGGCTCGGGGGCTTGCTTTCATGGCCATCCAGAAGGGCTACCGATTAAAGGTCGTGATCCGGGATCGGATCTGCCGGGAGAAACTGGATCAGCTCCGGGTGCTGGGGGTGGAGGTCCTCCTCGCAGATAGCAGTCTGCCGTTCGAGGATACCGATAGCTACAACCGCATCACCCCCGTTTGGACAGGGAGACGCCCAGCTGCGACTTCCCCGACCAGCCCAGCAACCTGGAGAACAATGCAACCCATTACCATGGCACCGGTCCTGAGATCTGGGAGCAGATGGAAGACCGCATCGATGCATTCGTGGGTGGGGCAGGCACGGGGAGCAGGGTTTCCTCGCGTCCGAAGTGTGACCAAGGTCGGGTTGACTAGTTATGAGCATATGCACAGTATTGAATTAGAGGTTTCTCATGACTGCTGCACCCATCCGCAGGATTGCCATCACCAGTGAAGGTCCCACCCTTGTGGATCCAGTGGATTCTCGGTTCGGTCGCGCAGGTGGGTTCGTGATGGTTGACCTGGAGACGATGGCCACAACTTACGTGGACAATGGGTCCTCCCAGGTACTGGCCCAGGGGGCTGGCATCCAGGCGGCGGAGAATCTCGCCAAGGTGGGAGCCCAGGTCCTGCTCACCGGCCATGTGGGGCCCAAGGCCTGGGCCGCACTCCAGGCCGCCGATGTGAAGGTCGTTCAGGGGGTCGAGAACATGACCGTCGGTGAGGCGGTAACCAAGTTCAAGGCCGGGCTGTTTGCCTTCTCCGATGCCCCTAGCCACTAGGAGCCACCCATGATCATCGCGGTCGCCAGCGGAAAGGGAGGCACGGGTAAGACCACCGTCTCGGCCTCCCTGGTTTCAAGCTGGATGTGCCACGGCTGCGGTGGATGACCCCTTAGCATCCGAAAGTCCCGGAAAGAAAACCGTTCGCACGGAGGGCTAAATTGAGCCGAGTCCCCACTGCACGAATTATTGAAGCCCTCCTGGCGAGTACGCCTCCCACGGATGAGCCCGTTCGGAAGGTTCTGGTCGGTGCTTACTGGACGATGGTAAACACGGGCCTTGCCACCACCATGCGGGACCGGGATCCCCAGCACGGGGATGCCTGCGGATCCTTGCTGGATGCGGGGGTTCTGCACCACAAGACGGCGCGGGAACTGGCGTCTTATGTGCGCTCGGAGCATCCCGTGGCGATGTCCATCGGCATGGCCGCTATCAATTCCATGCTGGATCTGGATGAATCCCGCTGCACGAATCGTGGGGCCTTCGATCTTCTCGCAGAGAAGGGGAGAGGACGGAATGTGGCCGTGGTCGGACACTTCCCTTTCGTTCCGAAACTCCGGGAACTGGCCAAGGAACTCTGGGTGCTGGAACAGCGTCCCCGCCCTGGGGATCTCCCTGCCGCTGAAGCCGCCCGAATCCTACCCCAGTGCGAGGTCGTCTGCTTGACGGGGACAAGCCTCATGAATGGCACCCTGGATGGCCTTCTCGCCCTGTGCCGCAATGCCTATGTCGTGCTGACAGGCCCGAGTTCCCCCCTCTCGCCGCTGCTCTTCGAGTTCGGCATCGACGCCATCTGCGGAGCCCGAGTCACCAATGCTGAAGCCGTTGCGCCCTTCATCACCCAGGGGGCCTCCTTCAAGCAACTCCACACTCACGGCGTGCGCTTACTCACCCTTCAGCGGGATGGGAATGCCCGAACCAATTCCATCTAATCCACTTTCCCAAGGAGACTCCCCATGAACTGGCTTGAACCCATCGGTGCCCGCCTTACCCCCGCCAACTTCGGTCCCATGCGGGCCTTTAATGCCCATGCCCGCATCGAAG